>JAGLYY010000388.1 GCA_023131935.1 Spirochaetales bacterium
CCAGATCGAAAAGCTCTATATCAAAGCCGGAGTAATAGATATCATCCACATAGAATCCAACTGTGGGCGCACCCGTCATGGTCGGTGTAATGCCTCGTATGGACAAAAAACCTCCTGCTCCATGATTGCCTGTTTTGATCATAAATAAATTGGGAATAAGATAGGTGAGATCTTCGGTATCAACTATCTTGGCATCTTCAATCTGGATTTCCGATAAAGCCGTGATGCTCGCTGGAATTTCCTGGATATTTTTCTCCCGTTTTTCAGCCGTGACGGTTATACCTTCAAGTTCATAAGACTTCAGGGCTTGTTCCTCCTGGACGGCCTCCCCCTTCTTTCCTTCATCTTGAGCCATTACGGCAGATACAGATATAGACAACAGACTCAATGAGACCGTGAATGCAACAATGACGAATCCTATCAATGACCCCTTTCTCCAATTTCTCATACCCTTGCCTCCTTTCTATTAATTGCATTATTCTCTCCGGTCCATGCTCTATTTTGCAGCAATGATGACCCGAAGGACATTCTGGTTGCCTTTTAGCCAATCTGCTAAGCACAACTATAAACTCAATAACGTATCGTTCAGATTTTGGCTTTGCCTTGCCGAACTTTTTTATTGCATTAAGGGAATAAGAAACGATCCTCAATCGCTCGAACAATGGAAATCCAGGATGTGGTTCAGGAATCCACTGGTGCAGTTAGCAAAAGAAGAAGACAATGGAACAGGAGAGATTAAAAGGAGGAAAAGGGGCGTTCAAGGAAATAAGCCTTGGGAGATATTCCAAAATAACGGGTGAATGACCTGCTAAAACTGCAGTGATGGACATAACCCACCTCAAAAGCAACTTCAGTAACGTTCATCTTTCCCTCATTCAGAAGCTGCGTTGCCTTTTCCAGTCGATAGGCGCGAAAATAATCAAAGACAGTGGTGCCAAAAATCTGTCTGAAGCCTAGATTAAGCTTCTTTTCGTTCAGGCCCACCTGCCGGGCCAGTTCGAACAGAGAAGGTGGATTTTCCATGTCGCGGATCAAAATATCCCTGGCTTCATGGATATGCTCTATATCATCGGGATGTAATACGGGGGAGTTTTTATGAATGGAATCTGCGCATACAGTTTGTCCCAAAACATGAGTAATTAACTCCATGGCCTTGGTCTCAAGAAACATTCGTTTAATGAGTCCGTGATAGGGACTATTCAACACCTGGTGAATAGCCATGCGCATATGCGGAGTGATAGTGCCGGAGCGGTTGTAATGCCTATCAACAGAGCCTTCAAGTACAGGGCGAAGGCAGGCGGGCATCTCGGCTAAGTCTCCTCCCAACAGATTGTTTAGCATTAATGGTGACAGATAAATATTCAGTACTTGAAATCTCTGTCCTGCCGGGCATTCCACTGTGCACCTTGCTCCCGGATTGAAGCTGAGCAAGGTTTGGCCCGGCCTAACACCAACTTTTTCTTTCCGGGTTAAGCAATGGGTAATATGGCCCAGGGCCCTCCCGTAAATATGGAAAGAAAATGCCAATGGTGCCCGGTTCATATCAAAATCCATCCGGAAATCTTCTTTAAGGTCAAAATCTTGAAGATCTATTTCAATACCTGAAGGCAATGCGAAATGCCGGAAGGCCTCCTTTGAAAATTTCTGTGGTATTTCAAAAGACTTCCAGGGGTTTTCAAAATCGTGTCTGTGATTCTGAAATCGCGGATTTTTATTGAAGTCCTCAAATTCTTCACCGCTGCTCCCTTTAGATTTATTCTGGTTCATGCCCACCTCAACAGCCAGTTGAATGGTCAAATCGTCGATCAAGCCTTTGTTTCCATGATTTTGCCAACTATTTGAAAACCATAACCGAAGATTTGTATTGTCATTTGTTTGCTTCCCTTTAAGGTTTTGTTT
>JAGLYY010000389.1 GCA_023131935.1 Spirochaetales bacterium
GTATATTCGCCTTTCGGTCCGATGGCCAGAGTGCTTTTTAGATAATCAGGAATGCCAATATGGATATTAGCATCAATAAATAATACCTGTCCGCCCCGGGAAAATGCTGATTGAGACAAAGAAAAGATTAAATACTGGGCTTCCTGTTTCATCTGTTTATAGTCCATATTCACCAGATACGGCGCATAAAAGATATTAAGAAAACCGATCCCCAGAGCGCCGGCATAATAGGCCTGCATTGAGGCAAGAAATGTATTTAAGTGCCCGGTAAGGGTGCGGGCGTGCTTGGCCGGCGAAGAGGCAATCTCCGAATTTTCCAGCTTCAGGCCATACTTTTTGAGATATTCCAAGCTATGGCTTGAGCAATAGGCCCGGGGATAGCCTAAATCATGAATATGAATAATACCTCTGAGGTGGGCGTTAGAGACATCTTCGCTAAAGACCTTGGAAAGCATATATTGCTTGATAGTATTTTCAGCTATAGATAGATTGATGGCTTCCGGGTTATTGGCAGTAATATTGCTATTTTCGTTGCTTTTAGAAAGTATCAACTGGTCAAGGTCGTAGGCAGGCATTCCGATAATGGCCTGCTTGGCCAGCTTCTTCCCCAGACCTCTTCCAAAGAGTTCATTGTCTACTAATTCTCTGATTAACGAGGTCGATACCTGCCTGAGCCCGGAGTTAAATAACCTTTTTTCAACGCTGGCTGCAATTTTATAAGCGAGGGCCTCAGATAAAGAAGCCTCTTTAATCAGGGCCTTGGCGACTCTAGTTTTATCCCAGGCCAAAACTTCATCCTTGGCCAGAGGGGTTACCAGTAATGATATATCTGTAGAATTAGAACGGTCTTTGGTTTTTTTTCTTACTTTTAAATCCGCTCTGGCCTGCGCGCGTCTATCCCGATAAAGAATATAGGCCTTGGCTGTTTTGGCATGCCCGGTTTCAATCAATACCTTTTCGACTACATCTTGAATCTCTTCGATACCGGGAATAATTGAACCAAATTTTTTCTTGAGAAATAAAGTTACTACACTAGCCAATTCATTAGCTAATGTTTCATTTTCTCCCCCTACTGCCTGGGCAGATTTAAAAATAGCCCGGGCAATTTTAGATTTATTAAATTCAACCAATCTCCCGTCACGTTTTCTAGCATATTCAAAAGTTTCCTGCAGAGTTTCTGATTGAATATTATCTTTCTGTTTTTCTAAAACTGATTCATGCTCCATATCTTCCCCCTTGATTATCTTTTAATCGCTATTCTTTAATCGTTTGACTTCATCCATAAATTGATCAACATCCTTAAATTGACGATAAACAGATGCAAATCTTACATAAGCAACTTTATCCAATTCTTTTAATCTTTTGAGTGCCATCTCACCTAACTGTTTTGATGTCACTTCATATTTATATTGATTCCTTAGTTCATTCTCTATATTTTCAACTATCTTTTCCAATATTTGCACTGGAATTTCCCTCTTAACACAAGCTCTTATTAAACCGTTTAATAACTTCTGTCTATCAAACGGTTGAGTTTCTTTGTTCTTTTTTATTATTGTTATAGGAATCTCATAACTTCTCTCATATGTTGTAAATCTTTTATTACAAGAGGGACATTCTCTTCTTCTTCTAACAGCATCACCTTCCTCAGTTAGTCTTGAATCAATAACTTTTGTTTCATCATATCCACAGAATGAGCATTTCACAAATAAAACCCTTTTTTAAAGTCTTGTATTCATATTTATATTTTATAGAACTTAATACTTCACTTGTAATTCTAATAATAGAAGAATTATTATATTGCAAGACTTGATCCCCCTTATTTATGTTTATTACTTTGGGTTATACTTTCGAAGACATTTTCAGTCAAGAAAGTATGCCCAAAGCTGATGTGTCTCATGTCAAGACCTGACCCCTTTTCCTGACCCCTTTTTATAAAGGGGTGACATTTCTCTAAGCCTTTCAACTATTGGTGGTAAAACCTCTAAAAAATAATCTACTTCTTCCTTTGTATTACTCCTTCCCATAGAGATTCTTATTGAGCCTTGTGCTATTTCAGGTGGAATTCCCATCGCCAATAGAACATGAGAGGGCTCTAATTTCAAAGAAGCACATGCTGAACCACTTGAAATTGCTATTCCTTTAGCATCTAAT
>JAGLYY010000039.1 GCA_023131935.1 Spirochaetales bacterium
CCTATGTATAACCCTTTCAAAAAGAGCATACGGATACTTTCGATTATCTTCATAACTGCAACCATGCCCTCGATGACGCAAGCAAAAAAAACATGAAAAACCTTATTGTCGAAGCTGACAGAATCGCTGATGATTTTAAAGAGGAGCTTGAATACTTCACCAGGCTCCTGTAACAGGAGAAGATAATGAAAGCTTTTAAAGCCTATGATATCCGCGGAATTTATGATGTTGATTTTGATCGTCACGATGTTTACAAGATTGGGTTCTTTCTTCCAAAACTCCTCAAAGCAGACAGGGTCCTCGTAGGACGTGATGTGAGAGCCTCCTCAGAAGAGATTTTTCACAGCCTTTGTGAGGGAATACGGGATTCCGGGGCGGACGTTGATTCAATCGGGCTTTCTACAACCCCGATGGTTTACTACGGAACTGCTTCCATGGGCTACAATTGCTCTGTCCAGATAACCGCGAGCCATAATTCGAAAGAATATAATGGTTTGAAAATCTCCCGTACCGGAGCCCTGCCTGTCGGTTCAGATTCCGGGCTTGCAGATCTCGAAAGGATGATTACCGAAGAGGAGGTCCAGGTATCCGGATCCCCGGGGAAAATCCGGGAGCTGGATATCCGTGAATCCTATCTGGAATTCATAGGGAAATACCGGGGCGATTATTCCAACCTTGAGGTAGCTGTCGACTGTTCAAACGGTATGGCAGGACTCCTCATCAGGGATCTCCTGGGCGATGCCGTCCACTATCTGTACGAAGATCTGGACGGTTCTTTCCCAAACCACGAACCCAACCCTCTCATTGAGGAAAATGTCGTGGACCTGAAAGCTCTGGTTTCAGAAAAGGATTGCGATATTGGATTGATATTTGATGGAGATGGAGACAGGGTGATGTTTGTTGACGACAAGGGGAGATTCATCCCGCCGGACCTTATTACGGCTGTAATCGGCAAATATTTTCTTAAAACAGAAAAGGGCGCGGTACTCCATGACATACGGACCTCCAGGGCAGTTCCCGAGTACATCCGGGAACTTGGGGGAACCCCTCACATGTGGAAGGTTGGCCACTCCTTCGCGAAACGGAAACTGCGGGAGATACATGCCATCTACGGGGGGGAACTGGCGGGGCATTACTATTTCAGAGATTTCTACTCCTGCGACTCCGGAATCCTCGCCGGTCTGATCGTCCTCGATGTTGTTGCAGGAATGAAGAAAGAGGGCGAATCTTTTTCCGATCTGATCGACCTGTTAAGAAAATATCCGAATTCCGGCGAAACCAATTTCAGGATCACTGAAAAAGAGCTGGCAATGGAAGCACTTAAAGAGCATTTCAGTAAAAAAGAAAAAACGACAGCACTCTTTGATTTTGACGGTTACCGTGTGGAGTTTAAAGATTGGTGGTTTAATGTTCGTCCCTCTAACACCGAACCCTTCCTGCGGCTGGTGGTAGAAGCTGTAGACAAAGAACTATTGTCCCAACGTCTTTCCGAAATCAGGGAAATCCTAAAACCCTTCAGCGAACAATTTGAATGATACTTTAAAAAACCATCCCAATTCTACTGAATTAGCGGAATTAATGGCCGAAATAGAATTCGGACTTCATCGAAAAAACTGCGTAAAGGACCTTTTTCCGCAACAAAATCGCCGGTTACGATATCTCCTGTGAACAATACCTCATCCTCTAAACGAAAGGTAACCTTACCGACAGGCTGCCCTGCCCTTACCGGGGCCCTGAGGAATTCTTCAAGAAAAATTTCTTTTTCCACCTGCTCTCTCATATCTAAAGGAATGACAAAATCCTCGGGGTCCTTAATCCGGATGGATACCCTTCGAGCCTCCCCGCCATATACCCGCAGTGCTCTCTCCTGGTCCAATTGAGGAGTCATCAAAGAAAAACCGTAATAGCCGTAGGCTAAAAGATGTGCCGCATCGATGGCCCGGTTGATCACCCCTTCAGGGATGGTTGCCCCATCAACCCCAAGGAGAACAGCAATAACTCTTCTGCCATCATGAGTACCGGTAACGGCAATATTGAAACCTGACTCTTCAATATAACCGGTTTTAAGGCCATCAACCCCATCAAAACGGGTAATAAGAAGATTTCTGTTTTCCTGGGTTATCGGCCCGTAGGTTGATTTGGTCCCGGGAAGAAGATGTTTTTCCAGAGGATAGGTAAAGTGAGGAACACTGTGAAGTTCCTCGAGGGACCCGGGATGTTCCAGGAGATACAACCGCATGAAGAGAGCGAATTGCCTGGCGGTAATCCTGTTTTCTGCGCTTAAACCACTGGGCTCAACAAAGAAGCAGGATTGAAGCCCCATCCGTTCCATTTCACTGTTCATCAGATCGGCGAACTGATCAATCCCTCCCGAAATATATTCAGCAAGGGCTATGGCCGCGTCATTTCCCGAAGAAACGGCAAGTCCCCGGAGAAGGTCCATGACAGAAACCCTCTGCCCTTTCTCTAAAAACATGAGACTTGACCCGGCGGTGATGTTTTGAAACCAGCTGTTCGGACCCGGAAAAACCATATCATCGTAGGCAATTTGCCCCTTAGCCATCGCATCATAGGTGACGTGGATGGTTACTAATTTTGTGAGAGAAGCGGGGGGAATTGCCTCGTCAGCATTTTTTTCAAAGAGGATTTTACCGCTTTTAAAATCAATGAGAACCGCGGACCTCGCCAACACCTGGGGTTCTCCGCCGTATAACATGATAGGGAGTAAAATCAACATCATCATACTCCATTTAATCTTCATGATACCTCCATTGGCTTTTCTGTATTGTCAACAATGCTTCCCGATGATAGGATTGGGCCATGGAATTTTTTACACATAAAGAGATCCTTAACCGCGTCATACTTATAGGGATAACCATCCTGTTATCAATGCTGATTTTCATATTTCTCCTTGAACTGACCCAGAACATCATCAGGTGGGCCGCCGGGCCTTCAACCGTGCCCTTCCTCATGATGATACTCCCGATTATTGGAGGAGAGCTGGTCTTTGTTATTTTGGTTCCCCACCTTTATAAGAAATATCAAGAGACCTTTATTCTCCCCCCAAAATTCTCCCTGATAACAGGCATTCAGGGATATCTTGTCGTTCTGGTCCTCCTGTTTCAGGTCCTTTCAGCAACCTGGCTTCTGGATCTGCGGTTCGACACGGCGATTATCTGGACCGGTAGATGGAAGGTCCCCATTGCTCTCGGCGGCGTCATCCTAGGAACTGTTGCCTTCGCTTTTAGACCGAAATTGTTGCAACAGGGTAGAGAAAAACTTACCGGCTGATCTATTTGATCTCTATAGCCCTTGTTTTAAATCCGAAACCCACAACATCATGGACATCGTTCATCACCATAAACACAAATACCAGGATCTTCTATAACAGGATCTCCGGTAAATGTATACCACAGTAACTCACAGCGGCAACAGTAATTATGATTTAAACCCATCTGACTCGCTTTCTTCGATCGGTTCCCGCAGAAACCTCCGATATAATCGAAGGTTTCACTATAAACCGGCTATAAATCAGACCAACTGATCTGGCAATTCCATTCGTTGAATCTTATTGGAATTTGGGATTAGCCGCTAATTCTATTCGTTACATCTTATTGGAATCTAAGAATTTGCTTCGTTCAGTGGCAATAAAATGGTTAATACTGTATAATCGAGCGGTATACTTTGTTAGAATTCTGCAAGGAGATCATCCAATGAGTATTCACATCGGCGCGAAAGCGGACCAGATCGCATCTACAGTTTTATTACCGGGAGATCCTCTCAGAGCAAAATATATAGCTGAAACCTTCCTTGAGGACCCCTTTTGTTATAACGAAGTACGGGGAATGTATGGTTACACAGGAAAGTACAATGGGAAAAAGGTGTCGGTCCAGGGTTCGGGGATGGGGATGCCTTCCCTCTCAATATATGTAAACGAACTGATCTCTGAGTTTAATGTAAATAAGATTATCAGGGTTGGTTCCTGCGGGTCCCTGCAGCCGGATCTTGACCTCAGGGATATCATCCTCGGTATCAGCGCGTCGAGCAATGCAAACCTGAACAACCTGAGATTCGATGACATAAACTACGCCCCGACAGCCAGTTTTCAACTCTTAATGCATGCCTGGCAAGCCGCGGAGGACCTTGGTATTCCCTATAGAGTTGGACCGATACTTTCAAGCGATCTTTTTTATCAGGATGACATGAATCGCTGGAAGAAATGGGCCCAATACGGGATCCTGGCGGTGGAGATGGAAGCGGCGGAACTGTATACCCTTGGGGCGAAATTCGGCATCGATACCCTCGCGATTCTGACTGTCAGTGATAGTATTGTGACAGGACACCAGACATCAAGCGAAGACAGGGAAAAGACCTTCTCCGATATGATACATATCGCCTTGAAGATTGCCTGACATATGGAAAAGGGACATAGATGAAAGGAATCGTATATTCAACAACACCAACCCAAAGTATTAGCGCCGGGAAGGGGGGGGGGAACGAGAAAATCCTCGAAAT
>JAGLYY010000390.1 GCA_023131935.1 Spirochaetales bacterium
GAAGTCGTTGAGCAATTTAAGAAGGGAATAAAGTAGGTGCCGGATGTCAGAAATTTAATTTGGGGGACGTTGGAATTTGGGGGACGTTGGTACTTTTGTAACTTATTCTTGAGGATCTTCAATTGAATGTTATCATTATCGATAAGGTACTTCATCCAAAGGGTGTTTTATTTACATTTGACAAAAATGGTAAACAGGTTCAGATTCTATTCTTAACCCATGCCATAGAGAGGATGGAAAAGTGGAAATTAACACCTGAAATGGTTGGAGGAACATTATTGGAACCTGAAGAAGTCTTGATAGGACATCATAACAGATTCATAGCTCATAAGTGTTATGGAGAACATATATTAAGGGCGGTCTATGAGTATGCTAATCTCATCCCGACTCTGATTACAGTATATTTTCCCTATAAAGATAGATATTATGAGGGAGGTGAACGATTTGAAAATAAAATACTCAAATGAGGCTGATATTCTTTTAATTGAATTTAAGGAGGGAACTCCTGTTGACTCTATTGACCTGAAAGAAGGAATCATCCTTCATCTGGACTCAAAAGGCGCTCCGATTGAAATGGAGATATTAGATGCATCTAAATTTGTGTCTATGGATGAATTCAATATTTTAATACCTACAGAAAAGCGCAAAGAGATAGCAGTCCATGCCTGACGGCCCTGCTTCTTTTACCGATTTCCGATCAAAGCCCCAGCTAAATAGTAAATCAGCCTGCAGAATGAGGAATGAGGGACAGAGGTGGACGGAGGGACCAAGATGCGAAGTGCGTTATTCTGAACCAGGATGATTAGCATGAATGGATGGACGAAAGAAGACAGAGGGCAGAGGACACCCCGGTTGAACACCCTAAAGGGACCCGGTTCAACTGGGTAAAGAGGGCGGAGGGCGGAAGTCAGAGATCAAAAGACAGAGGACGTGACGGAGGGCAAAGTAGATTTTTTCCGTCGATACAGAAGTGATATTGTTGAAGAAAAGTGCTATACAATGAAGTGACGGTCAGAATTCTTGAAAGGAGGAATAATATGCCTGCGGTAGCAAAACAAAAGGATAACCGCATTAAGGTGAAACAATTTGTCACTGATGCGACGGGACATAAAATGGCCGCTGTTATCGATATGGAGGAATTCAACAGATTAGAGATTATTCTTGACCTCATCCCTGCTTCGGAAACATGGCTTTACAAAAACAAAAAAGTGCTTGAGAGCGTTCAAAGGGGTTTAAAACAGGCAGCGAAGGGGAAGATAAAAAAACTCGCTATCAACGAACTTTAGGATTGTCCATTGTTTGATATATTTCTCACGGATGAGGCCGGAGAACAACTCGACAGAATCAAAATTGACCGGGGGCTTTCAAAACGCTATAAGGCTGTAAAAAAGGCTATCGAGTTTTTATCCCGCAACCCAAGACATCGCGGCTTGCAGACCCATGAATTTACTAGCCTGAAGGGGTCTAAAAGAAAATCAAATCACCATTATTGCAATCACTCCTCATCCATAAACAAATTCAACTGCGAATTGCGTTGTTGACCCCGGTTAAATAAACGCAAAGACCGTTTAACGGGGCAGGCTGAGTTGAATAACTCCCTTTTGTTATTTTTTGACACAGATT
>JAGLYY010000391.1 GCA_023131935.1 Spirochaetales bacterium
TGGCTGGAATACGAGCTTGGCGATGACCCTAATTTTGTTAACCTTAAGGCTTTTTGCAATGAGAACCTCAGGCCCGATTTGAAGAACCTAATGATTTACTTTTGGTTATCAAATGTCTTGCCAGAATATAAGAGCAGTGCCTCAGAAGAGATTGTAATGCGTATGAAGCATTACGCGATTGAACGAGGCTATCTTAGCACAAAGGAAATGCACCTTTTAACCGAGGCTGATCAAGAACAAGGCCTTCGGCTATTTCGCCGGTTGGTGATGGATAAAATGGGTTATTCATTACCCGGAATGGTAGCTGAGCGCTTAGTATTTTTATCAGATGGCAAGCATGCAGAAGAATCAATCGCGAGGTATATTCGTACAACGGATTTTTTCAAGCAAGCGTGGGAAGAAAAAAAGCGTGAGGAGAATGATCCTAATGCCGAACCACCGGAGATAGATGTGGATGATTTTATTTCGCACGATATCGATTTAGAATTTGATTTTTTCTCGTGGTCAAACCGCAAAATTGAGGTCAAACTGGCTTGTGAAAATGAACCTTTTGAAACCAACGGTGAGTGGGACGAGCAGGCAAGTCAGGTTGTTTGGCGCAGCAGCATCGCGGGAGACGAAAAGTTGCCCACCTTCTTTTTTGCCTCATCGAGTGATCCGAACGGGAAATATCAAGAAGAGCATTTTGGGGAAGTGGTACTCAGCGATGAGGCTTTGGCTGAGTACTGTATGTGGAGAGAAGATCTTGGTGAAGGAAAAGGCAAAGAATGGGACTCCTTTGTCTTAAGTCTGAATCCAAGTGAAGGCTTAGAAGAGCAGGTCAGCTCTTTCCGGTTTTCCCAGGATAGGCAAAAACAGAAAGAATCGGATGTGAAGGAGAGCGACTTGGCGGAAAAGCCGCGTGAGCTCATATTAACTGGCTTAAAAGCAAAGAAAGAGGAAAAAGAGCACAGAAAAACACAAACGAAACAGACACAGTCAGATAAGAATAGTTAGTGTGGTAAGGCGGGCGAGGTATTGTCAGGGATGGAATAAGTATGTTGAATATGATTGGAAAATGAGTTTAAGGCTTTTTTGAAACTGACTTTGGACGGATTGTGAATCTCCACGAAAAATACAATTCGCTTCAAGAAATACTTCGGACGCTGGGTAAAGTCGTTGTGGCATACTCCGGCGGCGTGGACAGTACATTTCTTTTGAAGGCCACTGTTGATACACTCGGTGCTGAAAACGTCCTGGCCTGTATCAGTGCCGGAGTCGCCGAACCTTCAAACCAGCTTGCCCGTGCTCAAAAACTCGCAGACCAGATAGGCGCCCGCCTTCAAGTCATTGATACCGATGAACTATCCGACCCAAACTTCACCGCAAATAAAGCCGACCGCTGCTTCCACTGCAAATCACATATTTGCAAAATCCTGTTGGACATCGCGAAAGAGCAGGGTTTTGACCACGTTATCTTCGGCACAAACTATAACGACCTCGACGACTTTCGCCCGGGCAACCGCGCAATGAAGGTCTTCGGTATCCGCTCACCGTTGGCCGAGGCACAGCTTACAAAAGATGAAATTCGCCAATTAAGCAGACAGCTAAACCTGCCCACCGCTGATTTACCTGCGTCTCCCTGTCTGGCCTCCCGAATAAGCTATGGCCTGGAAGTTACTGAGCAAAGACTAAAACAGATCGACCAGGCTGAAGAGTTTCTGCGAAGTCTTGGGCTGGTGGAATTTCGCGTTCGCCATCACGACATTATTGTTCGCATTGAAGTTAATCCACAGGATATTGAGAAAATTAC
>JAGLYY010000392.1 GCA_023131935.1 Spirochaetales bacterium
GTCTACTTAAAGATTTTAAGTCAAACGTTGATTTCATCATCCGTATAGCTGGTGAGGGGGGTGAAGGTGTCATCAGCTGCGGAGAACTTTTCGCGAGCGTTGTGGCAAGAACCGAATACCATGTATTCACCTTTATCACCTACCCTGCGGAGATGAGGGGTGGTTATTCGATGATACAGATCCGTGTGAGGGATTTCACAATTTACTCCCTCGGCAGTAAAGTGGATTATCTGGTCGTATTCAATCAGGATGCTTACGATAGATCAATCGCGGACCTGAAAAAGGGCGGGGTCCTGTTCTACGATCCGGAAACCGTTACGGTTAAGGAGTCGGACGATATCGTCAGCTACGATATCCCTCTGACAAAAATCGCTAAAGAGATAACCGGAGGAACCCTCGGGAAAAACGTTGTCGCTCTCGGCCTTCTCGGGAACCTTTTCGGTGTCAGCATAGACGCCTTGAAAAAACTCATTTCCGACAGGTACGGGAAAAAGGGAGAGGCGGTTACTGAGAAAAACTACCAGGCCCTCGATGCCGGATCACGGTTTGTAGAGGAAAAGAAGATTGAGTCTTTTTACAGGCTTTCCACCGGAAAGGAGGTAAGCCAGAATTACATGTTTCTTTCCGGAAACCAGGCAGTCGCGATGGGCGCTCTTGCGGCAGGGTGCAGATTCGTCGCCGGGTATCCCCTGACACCATCGACCAGTATCTTCGAAACCCTGCACAAGTATATGCCTCTGGTAGGTGGAAGGGCTATTCAGATGGAGGACGAAATCGCCGCGATTTCCGCGATCATCGGTGCTTCCTTTGCCGGAGAGAAAGTCATCACCCCAACCTCGGGTCCCGGTCTGCAGCTTATGGCGGAGCAGATAAGCCTCGCATCGATGATCGAGGTCCCTCTGGTGATTATTGACGTTCAACGAGGCGGTCCAAGCACCGGGCTTCCGACGAAAACAGAACAATCGGACCTGAAATTCGCGATATATGGCGGCGCGGGAGAAGCTCCTAAAATCATTCTGGCGCCTACAAGCGTTGAAGATACCTTCTATCAGACAATCCGGGCGTTCAACCTTGCAGAACAGTATCAGCTGCCGGTAATCATGCTGCTCGACCAGTCTATCGGTTACCGGAAGGCAACGGTGAAGCTTCCGGATTTCTCAAAAATCCGGCAGATGAATCACGTGAAAAAAGGGGATTTTATCAAGATACCCCAGGCACACCTGATCGATATCTACGATCGAATAGAACCGGATGAAGAGGAACTGAAAGACTATAAGCGGTATGAAGATACGAAAGATGGAGTTTCATCTATCGCGAGACCCGGCATCCCGGGGGGACAATACCTGGCTACCGGACTTGAACATGATGAATACGGATATTCGACCCAGCTCCCGGACAACCACTTGAAGATGAGCAAGAAGCGTCTGCGAAAGCTTCAAACCATCTCCCGCTCTTTTGAGAAAAACCCTATCGAGTTCTACGGATATCACTATGCAAAAATCGGAATTATCGGGTGGGGATCAACCGAGGGGGCCATTCGAGAGGCAAGGTACCTGGCAGAGAAGGAGGGGATCAAAATTCGGCACCTCCATCCCCACACCATTTCCCCCCTCCCGGAACGGCAGATTTCCCGGTTCCTCCTGGGATTGAAATTCCTCATAGTTGCAGAGGAGAACCTTACCGGACAGTTCGCCCATTTTATCAAGGCGAAATTCGGGGTTAGACCTATTGAAATTCACAAATGTGAAGGAACGCCCTTTACCCCGGATGAGATCTATCGAAGTATTAAGAAGGTAGCGAGGATTTCAGATGAAGACACCATCACTCAATTATAAGAAAGCAAATATCAAGCCGGTCTGGTGCCCCGGTTGCGGGGACTACGCGGTCTTCAGCGCCCTTCAGAAATCTTTTGGAGAGCTTGAGTTAAAACCGGAGGAAACGGTAATCGTTTCCGGTATCGGCTGTTCCGGACGGGTTAGCCACTACTTCAACACCTACTCTCTCCACGGCACTCACGGGAGGGCGGTACCGACCGCTACAGGGGTAAAAACGGTCCGCCCGGACCTTACGGTTCTCTGTGTTGGAGGAGATGGAGATGGGCTTTCAATCGGTGGAGGACATATTGCCCCTGCTGCCAGAAAAAACATAGATATTACCTATCTTCTACTGGATAACAGCATCTATGGGCTGACAAAAGGACAGGTATCTCCCACTACCCCGGAAACCTACACCACCAGGACCACCCCTTACGGCACCCTCGAAGAAAATATTGAGGCTCTTCCGATCTTTCTGGCTTATGACATCTCTTTCGTCGCCCGGGTTAATGCTCTGAATATGAAACAGATGGTTTCTGTTATTACCGCGGCGATCCGGCATAAGGGGATGTCCATTGTCTACATCATGTCCCCCTGTGTTACTTATCCGGCAATGCCCTGGAATAGTCTCAAGGAGGGGTGGGAGGAAATTCCCGAAGACCATCCGCGAGACGATAAGATGAAGTCTTTAGAACTTGCTTATTGCAAATCCCCTCTCTACACCGGTATCTTCTACGATGTAGAAAGACCCACTATCGGAGAGCGGCTAGACCAGGCCAAGGAGCGGGGACTTAAGAAAAACAGCAAAGAGGGAGATCTTCTCACTGTTGAGACAATACTTAAAGATTTCTACTAACTCATGTGATTCATGTGACCAATCGGCGGGGGCTGCCCATTCTCATTAATAGATTGGGCCTGCCCTCTGTTTTTTCTCAATGGATTCATGAAATAACATCAGAGTATTGCAATCAAATTCGTTCTATATATACTTATTGATATCACTTAATTTCAATATGGATTTGATAATGCATTTGAAAACCATGAAAAGTGGGTACCTGATTTTATTCTTCGCAATTTCTGCTATCATCGGTTTATATATAGCAAGTCGGGAAAACTATCTCCTGTTTCACACCATTGTAAAGCTGGTAAGCATCATAATCGCAGGCCCTTCCTATCCGATTCTTGTTATTTCCGGATTTGGGACAACTGAAACAATTTCCAATTTAACTAATCTGGGTTGTTCTTTCCTTGAAAAACCATTTAGTCCTGAGGAGTTCCTTGGGGTCGTGAAGGCGTTGTTATACAAGTCTTGCCGATTTAAATTATTCAGGGAGGGGAGCGTTGGAAAGAAAAATTCTACTTGTAGATGATGAGAAGAATGTTGTACGGGCTCTGAAAAGAGAGCTCATGGACTGGGCTATATCAGAGGATATTACATTCCTTTCGGCGGAATCAGGAGACGAAGCGCTCGAAATTCTAGAGAAAAATCATGATTCTATTATCCTGATAATTTCAGACCTCAGAATGCCTATAATGAAAGGGAGCGATTTACTTTTAAAGGTTAATGAGCTGTATCCGGAAATTATGTCAATCCTTCTAACAGGATTTTCGGAGCCGCGGGAGATTATGAAAGCGATTAAGGCGGGAATCTTTTCCTATATTCTCAAACCCTGGGATGCCGAATACCTTGCGACAGAAATAAAGAAAGCCATACAGGTTCATGACCTGAAAAGAGAAAACGAGCTTTACCAGAAGAGGGTCAGGGAAGACCTGATGATGGCAGGGGAACTTCAGCGACGGCTCTTTTCGGTGAAGATACACCGTTCCGAGAAAGTACAGTTCGATGTTACCTATAAACCTCTATCTGACTTTTTCTGTGGAGGGGATTACTACGATATCATTTCGCTTGATAAGAACCGGTACCTTGTGTTGATTGGTGATGTAGTCGGGCATGGGGTAAAGGCAGCCTTCATAACAGCGGTTTTAAAAGCGATGATTTACCATGAATATGTAATGGATAGAAAGAAGGGACACTTCTCCCCAGCCGATTTTCTCTCATGGCTCAACGGAAGGATCTGCGAAGATTTCAGCCACTTTCCGGATATCCTCATTACCTTTGCTGCCGGTGTACTCGATCTTGACAAGGACAGTTTCATCTTTTCAAACGCGGGACACAATCCGGTTTACATCCTTCGCGATGGCAAGGTGTTGAAAAGCGGAATTGATGGGCCCGCATTGGGATTTCTGGAACAGGCCCGGTATAACGACATGAAACTCTCGCTGCAGCGAAATGACAGACTCCTTCTTTTTACCGATGGGATTATCGAGGTCAGCAACAGCAGGACATTGGAAGATAAGGTTTGGGGAAAGATCCTCCTTGATCCTGTTGAGGGACCGGAGAAACAGGAGACTTTTTCAAGAACAATAATCAAGCGGGTAAAAAATGTTGCGGAGATCAATGACTTCTCTGATGATGTGACATTGATCTCCATATTTCTTCCATAGGAAGGGAAGCATGGAAACAAGGATAATGCAGATTATTGAGAAACTGAACAGTCAGGAAATCGGGATAACCCTGGTGATGATTGGGCATGAATTGGGGGAATCCATTCTCGTATTGGGGCTCAAAGGGGAACTGGAAACTGCAAATTCCCACTCTTTCTTCATTTCCGTTCGTGAAATAATCGATGGGGGGGGCTTCATTGAAAAAATTGTGCTTGATCTCCGGGATTTGAACTATGTTTCTTCCACAGGAATAGGTTCCTTCACCCAACTGCTTGTTCAGGCAAAACAGAACAACATCAGCCTGCTGTTATGTTCAGTTGGGGTGAAAGTACGATCAGTACTTGATCTTCTCGGATTCACCTCCTTTTTCACCATAATCGAATCGCTGGAGCAATTGAAGGGATGACCGGTATCAGCAACTTACGGAGGTCAGTTACATGAGAAAGATGGCATACGCAAACCTTTTTCAGAATCTTCCAGACATGTTTTTCCGCTGTAAAGAGAATGGTATTCTGGAAGAGGTGAATCCCACGGGAAACCGCTTCTTCGCGCATGATCGGAAAAGTATTGTTGGAATGAACCTTCTCGATTTCTTTGCTGAAAAACAGAATCAGTCTCATTTCAGTAAGAAACTTCTATCGGGAAATCCCCTTTCAGACTACGAAGTCTATCTCCGGAAAAGAAACGAGGAAAATATGCTTGCCCAGATATCCCTCATACCGTTAAAAAGCGCGAACGGAACAACCTGTGGTTACGAAGGGATACTTAAGGATATAACCACAAAAATCGAAAATGAGGCGCAGATCTGGAAGACCAGTATAGAGCTGGCGGAACTCAACATCAGATTAAAGGAAGCCCAGGCCACCCTTGTAGAACAGGAAAAGATGGCGTCAATCGGTCTTCTTGCAGCAGGAATTGCCCATGAAATAAACAATCCGGTCGGGTATGTGAAGAGCAATTTTCTTAGCCTGAGAAAATACCTGGAATCTCTCCTGGGATTGATCCATAGCATTGAACATGTTCTCTCAGCAGATTGTCTTGATGAATTTCATAAGATTGAGCGGAATATTGAATTGAATTTCATTGAAGAGGATGTCGAAATGATTTTTTCAGAAACTGCTGAGGGATTTGATCGAATCATGGGAATCATTAATAGCCTGAAAAGTTTTTCAAGGATCGAATCAGAACAGACTGCTGGAAAATTTGATCTTAATGAGGCCATAGAGTCTACGTTAATCGTAGCTCGGCACGAGTACAAATATATTGCGAAGGTGGAGAAAGTACTTTCTGAAATTCCTCTAATCGAATGCAATGGAGGTGAGATAAACCAGGTCCTTCTTAACCTGATTGTCAATGCAGCACAAGCAATAAAATCGGGTAAATCTACGAAAACTGGATGCATCACAATCAGCACCTGGCAGGAAAATCATTTTGTCTTCTGCCGGATTTCAGATAACGGGCCTGGAATTCCCGCAGACCATGTGAACCGGATTTTTGATCCTTTCTTTACGACAAAGCCGGTCGGTCAAGGAACAGGACTGGGCTTAAGTATCGCATATGATGTGGTTGTAAATAAACATCACGGAAGATTGATCACACAAAATGCCAATGGCGCGCAATTTACTATGATATTACCAATTCACGAACACAGGGACCGTGAGACCCAGGGGAACCTGCAAT
Organism: Spirochaetales bacterium; assembly: GCA_023131935.1. GTDB lineage: Bacteria > Spirochaetota > Spirochaetia > JAGLYY01 > JAGLYY01 > JAGLYY01. The sequence goes on from JAGLYY010000392.1 coordinate 6,000, forward strand.
GATTCCCAGGATCCTGTTTGTAGATGATGAACAAAACATCCTCAGTTCGTTGAGGAGATTCTTTTTTTCAGAGAACTTTGAGGTCCATACCGCCCTCAGCAGTGAAAGTGGTATGAAGTTGCTTCATGAAAAACCAATAGATTTCGTAATCAGTGATTTCCGCATGCCGGAAACAAACGGTATAGCCTTCTTAAAACAAGTTCGGGATGAATTCCCGAACTGTGGACGGGCAATCTTGAGTGGACTCTCTGATCAGGAAATAGTTTTATCTGCCCTTGTGCATGGAATCGCCGAGTGCTACTTTGTAAAACCCTGGGAGAATGAAACCATTGCAGAGGAAATCGTCAGGCGTCAGAAGATCCGTGATCTTCTGAAAGAACAGGGCGCTCTGATGCTAATCGATATTCTTGAAAGCTTACCTCCCCTGCCTCCGAGGGACACCCAACCGCTGAGAGCGGAAAATTACGACACCAGGAAAGTCCTTTCTCTCCTTGAAGAAAATATCCTCTCAACCCTCCGGCTTCTAAAAGTGGTGAATTCCGCCTATGTTGGCATCAGGAAAACATCATCAATACGTTCAGCTGTGCAGATACTTGGACCAGAAACCGTGTTCAAGTATTTTCTTCAATCAAACATATCCGCTTTTTACGACAATCCCGGAGCAAAAGAAAAATTGTTGGAGCTGCAGAGGCACAGTTATATCGTGGACCGTGTCATTGAGCAGATTACAGACGATAAAAAAAATCAGGATCTATATAGTGAAATTCCTACACTGGGTTTTCTCACCGTCCTCCCCCAACTATTGATGCTTCTTCTGCCACCTGATGAAAACCCTGGAATCAAAAAGCTTTCATCGGTCTGTCCTGCCCTGCTCTCATTCTGGAACCTCCCCATTATCTTCGTTGAAGCGTCTCTAATTCTGGAAGGTAAGGAATCGCAGGTTCCGCAGGATGATGTTTTCCTCAAAGCCCTTTCAATAGCACACAGGGCCACTGAGGCTGTACTGAGGGAAGGATATATTGCAGATAAAAAAAATTCGGGTTCTCAAGTTAAGGACAAGAGTGAATATTCTGAAAAGATCCTTCGGGAACAGGTAGCGAAAACTGCAGAAGAAGCCTTCCGGAGGTTCTAATCATCCTGGAGTAAAAGCATGCGGAAGCTGAGAGTTATGATTCTGGCGGATACACCTATGAGGGCAGAATCTCTCAAAGGAGAGCTGAGAAAATCTGATATGTATGAATTCTGCACTCCTCTCGTAGATACTGATGTGCCTGGGACAATCGGTGACTTCTCACCGACCCTAATTATAGTAACCTCTCACATCAGTAACCGGGAGAAAAGAGATGGACTCGCCGGACTCTTAGATGAGGAAAAAACCATACCTATCATCTATATTACCGAATTTTCAGAAAACAGGATTGTGCTCCAAACAGATTCCATCCAATCCTCCGGGTATGTTATAAAGTCCCTAGAACACCAATTGTTGAAGCCGGTAATTGATCTTGTAATGATCCGACACCATCTGACACGCAAATTCCAGAAAAAAGAGCAAATTCTGCTAAAAAAGACATTTAATCTCCGTAAACGGGTAAAAGAACTCCATTGTTTCTACGGTATCTCGAAAATAACCGAACAATGGGGAAAGCCGGTGGATGAAGTATTGCAGGAAATTACAGATAAAATCCCCCCCGCGATGAAAAATCCCGAGCAAACCTTTGCCTGTACCGTGTATCGCGGCCGCAGATATCATACGAATAACTATGTTCCTACATCCTTTACATTGACGAAAGAACTACGTGCCGGAGAGAACCTGATAGGGAGAATCGAAATCGGATTCATTACCGGGAAAGACGAAGAAATTAAACACCCTTTTCAGTATGAGGAAATCGATCTGCTGAACGGGATAGCTGCTCAGCTTGAAAATTACCTTGAAAGAAAGTCCCTAGAGATAAAAATCGAACGTCGGAACAGAGAACTCTCTTATCTTTCAGAAACGGCGATGATTTTTTCAGAAATTTCTATATCTGATGACATATTTAAAGTGATCACCAATCAACTTTCAAGACTGTTCCCTAATTCAATCATCATTATTGGAGAGTACTGTCCTAAAGAACATTCAATTGCCTTTCGAGCAATGGACAGTGCCGACAATAGAGCCGAACTTCTTAATTCTCTGGCAGAAGGTATCTTCAAGAAGATACGGATTCCGGAAAAATGTTGTAACACGGACTATCGTTCTTTAGAACGGCTTTCAGGAGGGCTTGGAGAACTGTTGAATGGACTGGTTAACACAGAACAACGTCGAGAAATAGAAGGAGCACTGCTATCAGAGGAGGTCTATAGAATCAATATTTGTCTGGAAGATCACCTTCTAGGTTGTGTCGTTGTTCTTGTACAGGATTCAGCTGATCTTCTTGAAAAAGAGATATTTGAAACATTGGTCAGACAGGCTGCCGGCGTCCTATACCGCTGGAAGACCGATAAAAAAGTGGAGAGTATTAACAATCAGCTTTCAGAAGCAAATGAAAAACTCAAGGCTACTCAGACGCAGATGGTACATCAGGAGAAACTGGCATCGGTAGGGCGGCTTGCGTCGGGGGTCGCCCACGAACTGAATAATCCATTGGGTTTTATCTCCAGCAATTTCGGGATACTGAAAGAGTATGTGAGGAAGTTGAAAAAATACATAGAGTTTCAGGATGATTTGATAAGGAATATGACAAGTTTCGCAGAAAGGAGTGATGGGGAAAAAATCGAAAAAGCAATTGAATACCGTAAAAAGAAGAATATCGGCTATATTCTTGATGATATCGACGAGCTATTATCTGAATCAGATGAAGGACTAAACAGAGTTGCAGTGATTGTCAATAATCTGAGAAGTTTCTCCCGTATTGATGATGTAAGCGGGATAACATCTGTAGATTTCAACGAAACTGTTCAAAGTGTCCTGTCCGTTACCGAAAACCAGATAAGAGAGTTTGCCGATGTTGAGACAAACCTTGGAAAGCTGCCTGCAGTGGAATGCTGTATCAAGGACATTAACCAGGTTCTCCTTAACCTGTTATTAAATGCTTCAGAGGCATTAAAGACAAAGGGCCGTCATGGTGGTGGAAAAATCCTGATCAAGACCTATTACAATAAGCCTCACATATATTGCGAA
>JAGLYY010000393.1 GCA_023131935.1 Spirochaetales bacterium
GGGCACTCTTTACTTGTTGAACAGCACGGTAAAGACTGTGATAATGATTAATAAGCGAAAATGAGCATAACCGGGGAAGTAAAATCGTGAAAATACTCCATACATCAGACTGGCATCTTGGACGTTATCTGCATGAACATCCTCTGCTTGAAGACCAGCAGCATATTCTGGACAGGCTCCTTGAATACCTTCGGGAAGAAAAGAATGATATCCTTTTAATAAGCGGTGACATCTACGACCGGTCTGTTCCCGCGCCCGGTGCGGTAAAACTGCTCAGCTCCTTCCTTTTCAAAGCAAGGAATCTTGCCCCGAAGATGCAAATCTGTATCATTCCGGGAAATCATGACAGTGCCGCGCGCCTTGGGTTCGGGTCCGAACTCTTTGAAGCGGCAGGTATCCATTTCCGGACTGAACCGGAGAAGGTCGACAACCCTGTCCGCGTAACAAAAGGAACCGAAACAGTTGATGTTTATATGCTGCCCTTTCTCTACCCGGGAACATATATTATTCTCGCTGACGATGATGAGCTGAGGCTCAGCCACGAGGATGCTGTCCGGACCGCGGTTGAGCGGATCAGGCAGAAAATGGATACAACCCATATCAACATCCTGGTTGCGCATATGTTTACCAGGGGAGGACAGACCTCTGATTCAGAGCGTACCTTTGTCGGCACCGCCGGCTTCGTCAATCCTGATATTCTGGGCGGATTTGATTATGTCGCCCTCGGCCATCTTCACCGGCCGCAACAGATTGATGAAAGAATTTTCTATTCCGGCTCTCTCCTGAAATACTCTTTCTCCGAAGCGGGTGATGAAAAAAGACTGCTTCAGATTGAGGTTGGAGGGGAAAGGGAAATCAAGACGCGGGACGTGATACTGAATCCTCTTCGTGATATGAAACGGCTGTCAGGGACCTTCGCGGAACTCAGCAGAAACAATCATGAATTGCGGAACACCTACCTTGAGATTGAATTAACCGATCAACAAACAGTGATCAACCCCATGGCGCAGCTCCGGCGGCACTATCCTTACATCCTCTCCCTCAGACAGAAACTCTACGATAATTCATCAACAAGTCTCCGCGGGGAGATCACCCCTGGGGGTAATATTGAGGATGATTTTTTGATATTTCAGGACTTTCTGCATGAATCCCCGCCATCAGAAGAAAAGAAAAAGCTGTTTACAAAAATGCTTCAGGAGGTCCGGGCCCATGAAACCGCATAAGCTCATTATTCAAAACTTCGGCCCCTACCTTAATGAGACCATCGATTTTACTCGGATGGATAAATTTTTTCTGATATGCGGGCCAACCGGTTCCGGGAAAACATTTATTTTTGATGCCATGATGTTCGCCCTCTATGGCAGGGTAAACGGGACCCGGGAGGGACAGGGGTATATTTCCCACTATTCGCTTAAAGGGGAAAAACCCTCTGTATTCTTTCAATTCTCCATAAACGGAAAAGGGTTCAGAATTACCAGATCCCCGGCATATGAAAGACCGAAAGCCAAAGGCGACGGGATGACCAGAGAACAACAGTCCGTAGTACTATTGAAACAGGATGGTGATGACTGGAAACCTGAAACAGGCAACTGGACCGATATCAATAAGATGGTGGAAAGAATTATCAAACTCACCGCTGAAGAGTTCTCAAAAATCGTTCTCCTCCCTCAGGGGGAGTTTCAGAAATTTCTCGAGGACGATACAGCCGGCAGGGCCGCCATTTTACAAAAACTGTTTCCGACGGATCTTCATAACCGGCTAACCGAAACATTCAATGAGAAAGCTAACACCCTGAAACGTGATATGAAAGCCTTTGAGGACCAGATCGATGATCGCCGGGAAAGCCTGAAGGAGAAATTGGAGGACAGGGAAAGCCCCTTTGAGGCAGCCATCGAGGACCTCCGTTTATCCCTGGAAGATCAGAAATCGGAAACAGGTGAGCAGCTAACAAGCTTAAAAGAATATCATTCCTGCCTCACTACGAAAATAAGCAAGGCAAAGGACTTGATCGCCGATTTTACGCGGCAGGATAAACTGAAAGTTCAATTCGAAAAGATACAAGAGGCCATGCCTGCCCATGAAAAGCAGGTAATGCAATTAGCACGGGCCAGAGAGGCCGCTCCCCTTAAGCAAGAGATAGAAAATCTAACCACCCGCGAAAAGGAACTGGCCGCGGCGAAAAATCGGCTGAAAGAGAAATTGGAAGCACTGGAAGCGGCCATGGAACAAGAACGGCGCCATACTCAGCATGAGGTTCCTAAAATAAAAGAATATGAAGAAACCGTAAAAGAACTCCATAGCAGGATAAAACAGCTTGAGGCAGAGGTTATAAGAGGAAAACGGCTTTCAAAACTTGAAGCAGAGTACCAGGAACTTTCCCGCGAAAACAGGGAACGGGAAGAAGAGCTAAATGAAAAGAAACAGGATTATGAATCCCTCGGGGAAAAAATCGCTGTCATCAAAGAAACCCATGAAGTTTTAACTGTCCAGACAGATAAACTCATCAATTTTGAAGCTGAGAAATCAGTTCTCGATAAAATGGTTCACAAAGCAGCGGAACAGGAGAGAAAAGAAAAGCAATTTGAAAAAGAAAATACCTCCCTCGCCGAAAAAGATGCTGCTCTAAGAAAAATAACGGAAGAGTTAAATACCGCATCGAAACTTCTTTCATCCCTCGAAAAGAAACGGGATGAATCAACAGCGGCAACCCTGGCAGCCGGTTTAAAAAAAGACAGCCCCTGCCCGGTATGCGGTTCAACTCATCATCCATCGCCGGCCAACCGGGATACACCGCCCTTTACCAAACAGGAAGATCTTGAAACCGCTGATACCCGGACCAAAGAACTCAGCAGGGAACAGGCATCGTTGCGGCAGGAAATGAAAAACATCTCACAAAAAATAACAGACCTTTCAGAAGAAATTGCCGTGCTCGAAAAAGAAGCCCCCGAAAGCGCTGAAGAATATCAGAAAAAACTCTCAAGTGTCAGCGGTATGATAGTCGCGGTAAATGAAAACAGGCAGAAAATTTCTGATCATTTATCATCCCGGGAGAAATATTCTGAACAACTGAAAGAACTGGATAAGGAAATCAAGGAACTCCGACAAACCGTCTCTGTTACTGCCGTTAAATTGGGCGGATTAAAAAGCGGTATTGCAACCCTGAAAGAGGAGATGACGGCGGAGAAACCGGAAAAAGAATTGGAGGACTCAAGAGAAAAGATCAACCAACTGCAGGCACACCTGGAGA
>JAGLYY010000394.1 GCA_023131935.1 Spirochaetales bacterium
GAAGCGATAGTGAAATCAGGGTTTTCCGACAGGGGGAATATCCTCGACTCTTACCTCGAGGAGAAAGATATAAAGAATCTGGAAAAGCTCCTGGAAACCTTTAACCGTGAGAAAACTGAGTGCGGCACGGCATTGTCGGAAATCTGGAAACGGTTACAGGGGAAGGAAAGGCCCGACCTCGATAACCTCGAGAGTGAACTCCTGCAGCAGGAAGAGCGCGTTTCAGAGGCGGAGAAAAAAGAGCAGGAGCTGATCAGAAAGCTCACCATAATTACTGAAAATCTTGGAAAGATCGATGAGCTTACAAAGAGAAAACAACTTCTCGAAAAAGAATCGGGAATTCTTTTCGAACTCTCAAGAGATTTATCCGGGGACAACCCAAGGCATATAAACTTCCCTAATTTTATCCTCGGCACCTACCTGGAGCAGATCACCATTCGGGCGACAGAGCGTCTCAAGCGGATGTCCGACGACAGATACAGCCTTAGAATGACCGATGAAGCAATCAGGAGACGAGGGCAATGGGGCCTTGACCTTGAAATATCCGATGCCTATAACGGCGGGGTCAGGTCGGTAAAATCCCTTTCGGGAGGAGAGAAATTTATCACCTCCCTTTCCCTGGCTATGGGGCTTGCTGACGTAATACAGGAGAGAGCTGGGGGGATCCGTCTTGAATCTCTTTTTATCGATGAGGGATTCGGCTCCCTTGATGAACACTCCCTCGACAACGCCCTCAATATTTTAGATGAGATACGGGACAACCGGACCATCGGGATTATCTCCCATGTATCGGAATTGAAGAGCCGGATACAGAGCAGGCTGGAGGTGGAGAAAAGCAAGATGGGTTCGACAATAAAAACTATCTCTTAGGAACTATAGGAGCCATAGGAAATATTAGGTGCGAGCTGCCTCCTCATTCGAAGCAAAAGCCTTTTCCTTTCGTGTTCTAAAATAGAGTCCGAGGAAACCGGCGAGTGCCAATGCTGAAATTATCCCGCATAAATACCACACCAGGTTCGGGTCGTAATTATCTAGTATCATTCCCGCGGCCCACGGTCCGATCATGGAAGGAATCGACCAGGAAACTCCAAAGACCGCCATATAGCGTCCGCGCATATCCTCAGGAGCAAAGTCGGCGACCAAAGCCTGCTGAACAGGTACGGTTATCATTTCTCCAATGGTAATAACTGTCACCGCAAGGAGAAGGAAAACGTAGCCATGAACAATCCCGAAAGCGGTGTACCCGATTAAATAACAGGCAGTTCCAAGAGCCATCATCAGGAAGGGGCTTCTGTTTCTGATTTTCCTCGATACCCAGAACTGAAAAATAACAACTATACCGGCATTAAAACTCATCAACAGGCCATACCCTTTCTCAGTTATCCCATGGAAATCACGGATGTAGATGGAGAAGGTACTGTACAGCTGTATATAAACAAGGACCATCAGTGTCATAACTACCAGAAAAATCATGAACGTTTTATTTCGGGCTACTTCCCTGTATCCTTTCAGGGTTTCCCAGAAACTGACACCTCCCTTTTCCTCCAGGTTTTGAGGTTTTGTTTCCGGAATAAATTTCAATATTATCAGTGCTGTTGCCAGACTGAGAACCGCATCAGCAATGAAGAGGTTCAAATAGGATCTCGCGGCAAGAAACCCGCCGATCGATGGACCCACTACCCAGGCTAAATTGTTGATAACCCTGAGAACCCCAAAGCCCTCTGCTCTTTTTTCTTCCGGAAGCAGATCAACCACCATTGCCTGCCGGGCAGGCCCGCCTATATTCGAGAGTAAACCGACGAGGACCGCCATCAGGTAAAATACAAGGAGGTTTCCGATAAAACCCATACTTAAATTGCTCACGGCACTTAACACAAGGCCGGCTATTACCATCCCTTTACGGCCGATTTTATCTGCCAAGGCTCCCCCGATCATACTTCCAATCATTCCGGTAACTGAAAAAATGGCCAGGAGCGCACCCGCCTCGGTCATTCCGACTACGAACCTTGAAGTGATATACAGGGTGAAGAAGGGGAAAAGAATTGTCCTGCCTAGGGAGTCTACAAATGAGGAACCCACCAGCAGCCAGAATTTACCGGGATACTCGGCTATTACCTCTTTTATTTTCGTAATCATCAGGAATTCTCCAGAAATGAACGGGCTATCAATTTGAGAGTTTCTTCGAACTTTTCATTGTTCAGGGAATACCTCTTTCCGGCTTCAAATCGTTTTTCGTTTATAAAACCGGTAGCTGCAAGCTGCTTAAGATGACGGGAAGCGGCGGATTGGCTCAAGCCCAGAAGGGAGATGATTTCCTGTGAGGAAAGTCTTTCTTTTTCCTTTATCAACTGGAGAATATGCAGTCTCGTTCCATCCGCCAGAGCAATCAGTTTGGAAGCAAGTTCCACGAGGTTCAATTCGGACCGGTCATTCCGCAGATCTTCAGGAATCCTGGCACCGAAAAACAGGTAGAGCCGGTTTCCACAGTGGGATTTTCCCAGGTAAGGGCCCACATGCATGGAGGGAATAAAAATGATTTCTTCCGCTGCTTCAAAAATCTGCAGCCATTTCTTTTCCAACAGACTGTGTCCGGTGATATAACGGCTAATGGAAAGTTTATCCATACCCGTAAGATTTGCCCGGCGGAGAACCTCTACGGTGTGTCGGAGCAATGGCTCCTGTTCCTCCCACTCCCTGCTGACAAAATTTTCCCACATGTAGGTAAGATGATCTACAATTGCATCCTTTAGTTTTACCGGATCGGTTACCAGGCGGTACGCCTCTTTTTCGAGATCCACGTCGATGTGCTTATCCTTGAATCGGGTACGCAGGAAGTCCAGGTAGGCATCAGAGGATTTCAAGACAGCATCAATAAGTATCGGGAGACCGCCAGGGCCTCTTTCATCCCGGGGCAGATTTCCTTTGGAAAGAAGGGGTAACTCCCAGTATGCTTTTAGTAACCTGTTTCGTATCTCCTCCGGATTTGTCTTTTCCAGATCCTTAAGGTAGGAGGGGAAATCCCCGGGGAACCGTTCCTGAAACAGGGCATAATGGCATCCCAACAGGATCAAACGATGACTCTGATAGATCTCGCGAGATAATTGATCACGGGTTTCCTGAACCCATGGACCGAAGCCTGAATATTCCTCAGTTTTCGTAAGCAGCAAAAGACTATTTAATATATTTCGAACAGGATTAAGTTCAAATTTGGTTTTTACTACATGTTCGCTGACAAGCGGATCATTAATCGGCATGTGATACCTCCACATTCCTTTGATGCCCTATTTACCCGCAAATGCGGGTTAGATGAATAATAATTTACTGTCTGGAATCTGTCAAGCGGGTGGGAAAATAGTTGCTTTTCGATAAAAAAGAGTAAATAATAAGCATCAGCGAACAATGAAAAAAGGCACCCTAACCTTTCATGGTATACATTTAAGTCCATCTCAAATCCATAAATTCCGGGGTTTTGTCGGAAATACGTTTAAAGAATATGACCTTATTCATAACCATGATAACGAGACCGGTGCTAACATATACAGATACCCATTAATACAGTTCAAACTGCTGGATAAAAAACCGGCGATTATAGCTATCACAAATCGAGCTGTGGAGATTTTTACCACAATCTTCCTAAAACTTGATAGTATTGTTATTGATGGTGTATCAATTCCCGTTTATGAAAAGGATATTAAAGTAGAAGAGGTAGAATTTGCCTTTTCCGATGATATTTTCATGTACGAGTTCCTTTCCCCGTGGATGGGTCTGAATCAGAAGAACTATGCCGTGTATACGGATACACGTGATAAGTCAGAGAAGACAGCAATTCTTAAGCGTGCACTGACCGGCAACATCCTGTCGACGGCAAAAGGTCTGGATTACTGGCTTGAGAAAGACCAGAGGATCAGGACGGAACTCCAGGTCAGGGAGATGAATGTTAAACTCAAAGGAAAGCAAATGACGGCATTCAAGGGGGTTTTCAAGACAAACTTTCTTATCCCGGATTACCTGGGGTTGGGAAAGTCGGTATCAAGAGGGTTCGGGATTGTGAGGAGGGTGATTTGATAAATAACTTTCGGGTATTTTGAAAATCGTATTGTAATAATGATTATTAAAGAGTTAGTATTAAGGATATCAACCACAAAATTATTGTCAATGATTTTTAGAAGGTTACCATTATGCTTGTAAAAATGCAAAAGCTTGCCCTTTGTTTCTTATGGGAAGCACTAAACGAAAATAAAGAACTCCCTAAACACCTAAGGAACTGGTTCGATGAAGAGAGAATTACTAACGGAGGAAGATTCTTTTCATATCTTGTTGAACCAGAAGGAAAGATCCAAAAATTCTATAGCTTGAGAGAAAATCCCAATAATCCTGAAATTGCAATTTTAGAAGGGTTTGATATAGGTTCTTTAGAAGGTAATTCAGCCAAACGATTGCCATTTAACAGGCCTAGTGGTCCTCAATCACCACAGCTTGGACCTGTTATAAAGCGATCGTACTCTAAAAAGACCGGATCTGGCCCATCATTAAAGATACTTAACTCAACTATCAAATCTTTTATGGAGAAAGCCAACAGTAATTCACCTTGGGCAGAGTATTTCCAAGAGGCTGTCTCTGTCTTTAACCGTAAAAAATTATCTTACGGCGGTAAGATTGAAGAGGATAAAGGTAAAACAGCACTTTCACTTGCAGTAGAACTCATTCCGGAGACTAACCAGACGGTGTTTCTTGTATTTCAGGATGTCACAGGACGGTTTCCCGGTGATGTTCCTGAGTATAACGACTATCTAAGCACAATGATAGATGGAGATGAAAAGTATACAACAATAAAAACCGCAGGGCACATTGCCCATCAGTGTCCATTATGCGGAAGAAATGATTTTAAAGTTTATGCTTCTGCATGCAGCTTGGCAGGTATTAATATTTCGAATATTGACAGAGTCGGCGCCTTTCCAGGTATAACTACTCAAAATGCTCATCTTTCATTTGCTATCTGTGCTAATTGCGCTGATCTTCTATATATTTTTAAATTTCATATATTAGAAAAATATTTAGCTCCGATCACAAGCCAAAATGCCCTTGTTCTGCCTGATTTAGATTTACACACGGAAAAACTATCAAGGTTTTTGCGTAATTTTCAAATATATACTGATGGTCTATCAAAAAAAGATAAGAAAGCGATTAATCTAGAACGTCGACAGCTGATAAAGGTACTTGCAGAAAGCAGGGGAATTACTACCATAGATATAATATGGGCAGACTTCGGCCAAAAGATGGAAAATCTGCGTGGGATAATAACAGATGTATTACCTTCCAGATTAAAACAAATAGATAATAAAGGGAGGGAGTTTGATAATATTAAAAATATAAATCCATTTTTCCCAAAGCATGAGATGGATAGTTTCATATTCGATGCCAATCTTACATTCATCTACAATTTATTTCATAGACCTGGGGGAAAGAAGGCCAAAGTAGCAAATTCAAGTAAAAAGCTTTTTGAATTAAAACGCTTACTGGCTGAATCTATCTATAAGAAAAAAAAGATACCGGAAAAAAGATTATGGGAAGAAATTATGATAACCGCCAGATGGTATCTAACAGACATATTACAATCTGACAACCCTGTATTTGAGCTTCTTAATGAAGGTTTCTCAGAAAAAAAGAATATAATTTGGCTTACTCTTTCCGGGTGGATTCGGCATTTGGCAATGACTATTGAATATTTCAAATATATGGAGGTAATGGAAATGATGGAAAGCAAAAGGACTTACTTTCCGGAAGGAAAAGTTTTAAAACCCTATTTTTCAGAAAACAGTGGTATAAATAATGATCACAAGGCATTTGCCTTTATACTGGGTATTTTATATGGAAGAGTTATGAGAATTCAGGGAGCAAAAGGAGTTAATGTGAGTGCAAATGCCCTTACATGGCTTAAAAGATTGACCCTTACAGGAAGGGACATGCCTGAATTATTTATTAAGGTACGCGAGAAATTACTTGCCTATGAAGCAGAAAAAAGTTCTGTAATTAGAGAAATTATACACGAATTAGGTGTTTTAGGCTGCAAACTTGGTAATGAAATAGACCTTGATCAAATTCAATGCTGCTATTTCTTATTACTTGGGCAATCAATATCTAATGATATTTTTCCTAAAGAAAATAAATCTATAGAAGGAGATAAAAAATGAAAGAAATAGAAACACTATCATCGCGGCGGGAATTATTTTTTGCATACGATATAAAAATGGGAAATCCCAATGGTGATCCCGATGAAAACCGTCCCAGAGTTCTGCCTGATGGTACTTATTATGCTACAGATGTAAGACTTAAGCGTTTTATTCGTGACTTTTTTAAAACACAGGGAGAAGGAATACTCGTAGATACTATTGATTCTAAAACCACAAATCTAACAGGTCGTGTTGCTCATTTTCTGCAACAAATTAATAAACCGGAAGTTGTGGGCAACGAACTGGTTGATATTCTTCTGGATTCATTTATTGATGCACGTCTTTTTGGAAGTTCATTTGCTTTTAAAAAACAAGATAATTGGGAGCCAAAACCAATTCCAAAAACCCTGACCGGAGCCGTACAGTTTAACCATGGCGAGGTAATGCATAAGGCAGAACCAATAGATATTCATGGTACAACTACATTTGGATCTGATGAAGAAAAAACACAAGGTACTTTTACAACATATTTCGCTTTACGCTATGCTTTAATCGGTTTTAACGGCGTTGCGAATGAACACTCTGCAAAATTGTCAAGAATGACGGATGAGGATTATTTTGCTTTGTTGAACGCTATTTGGAAATCTGTACGTTCGAGCGGCAATACAAGAACCAAAGTAGGACAAGTTCCTCGTTTATTAATCTCGCTAGAATATAAACCAAATATTGAATTTCAATTCGGTAATTTATCAGATTATATAAAGTTGGAGTCATCGAATAAAAAAGAGGAAAAAGAATGGTCCAGTCCTGAAGATTATATAGTTGATCTCTCTTTACTAAAAGAAAGAATATCCGGAAATATAAATAAAATCGCTTCTGTTTCATACTGTGTTTCTCCTGATATTAAATTTAAAGAGAGTAATGGCCCGGAAACCGATTGGGAAGAAATAAATATAGATGGAAAATAGATGCATTGTTTTTAATTATAGCGGGCGTTTTGCGCACTTTCTTAAGGCCGAAGCAAATGCCAGTGCTCCAACATATCCAATACCCCCAAGAACAGTATTGATTGGTCTTGTTGGCGCTATTATTGGGTTGGAAAAGGATATGCCACAAAATGTATTAAAGAATGCAAAATTTGCTGTATGCGGAAGTTCAAATTATATCCATTGGCATTCAGCAAACATAAGGAAAATACCTCCGGCTTCCGCAGCTTATACAATTAAAAAAAATGATAAAGGAAGCTCTAGTGAACAAAAAAATACTATTATTTTTCAGGAGTGGTTATTTAATCCTAACTTTACAGTCTGGGCATTGCTGCCTGATAAATATCAAAAAGAGTTTGAGAATCGGGTCAGGGAAAGAAAATGGTATTTTTCTCCAAGCCTTGGTCTTTCTGAGATGTCTGCTGATATAAAGTTCATAAGTAGTATTACAGCGGTTCCTTTAGAAACCGGGAGTTATGAAATTACAGGAGCAATACCCTGTTCAAAGGTTAAAATAGATTTAGGGAAGGTTTCGAATAGGGAAATAGCTATTAAATCAATACAAATGCCCAGGGAAGTTTCTGAAAAACGTGTGTTTTCACATGAATCGTATTTCATAGAAATGGATTCAAATACTATTCCGGTTAGAACTTCTTCAGCCTGGAAAGCTGGCAAGAAAAATATAATTTGGTTATAAATGATTCAATCACATTACGATCCATATAAAAGCTTAAAAGAACACATCTTGGAAGTTGATACTGCGTCAGAAGCAATTCTAAATCAACATGATGTAAGAACTCAATCATTAGTTAAAAAATGGATAGTTTATGCTATTCACTTTCATGACCTTGGAAAGGCAATTAACGAATTCCAACGATATATAAATGACCCGACAAAATACCGAGGAAGAAAAATAGATAAAGCTCACACACCCGTTTCTCTTTTCTGGTGGTGTGCCTATGCAAAAAAAGAGCAAATTGATCCATATACCTTTATTGCTGTTGCTGCTGTTGTATGGAAGCATCATGGCGATTTCCCATTGTTTTCAGCGATTAATGGATTAGAATACGCATTGGATTCTTATGATGAGCGTATTCAACCTCAACTGAAAAATTATCCTAAAGAAAGAATAGAAAATGAATTAGGAATAAAACTTCCTGATACGAAATATGATGATTTACAGGATATTGAAGAGTTTTTCTTTCAATATAGACCTGAAAAATTAGGATTAGAAAAAGCTTCGGATTTTCGCCTGCGAGTGCAGTTTCTTTTTTCAATTCTGTTGGAATCAGACAGAGCATTCCTTGCATTATATGAATATTCTAAAAAAATATATTTAACTCCAGCGTTATTCACTTTGCCTATTGAGCTTGTTGAAAAGCACCTACAAACAAAGGAAGAACATCAGCTAAAAAAGCTTAATTCACTCCGTACTAAGATTCGAAACGATATTATAAGACAAAAATGTTTTAAAATATCCACTGTTACCCTTCCAACAGGAATGGGAAAAACAATGATTGCAGCAGCCTGGGCTTTAAAACATCGTGTAAATAGTAAAAAAATCCAGCAAAAAGTTATTATTGTATTACCTTTCCTCTCAATTATTGATCAAACAGTAACAGAGTATAGAAAGCTTTTTAAAGATTATGACACTGATAAATTATTACTCGAAGCACACTCTCTGGCCGAACGTAAGTATTGTGATGATTTTGAAGAGGAGGAAAGAGAAAAAATAAATAATTCCATTGATTTTTTACAAGATACGTGGCATATGCCTTTTGTCATAACTACTTTTGACCAATTTCTATTATCGCTTTTTTCTTCAAAGGGCAGTCACCAAATACGGTTTCATAATTTAGTTGATTCATTAATTATCATAGATGAAATCCAGGCAGTTCCAACTGAACTCTGGGAACCTTTGTCAACAATTCTAAATTCTCTAACAAAAAAAATGAACTCCAAAGTATTAATTATGTCAGCAACTCAACCAGGTTTTATTAATACATCAACTGAATTAGTTGTTGAGCCTGAAACTATTTTTTCCGATCGAAAACGTTACCGCCTGGTTATGAATTATTATAATAAACTTCCAATAACTGATTTCATTAATGATTGCATAAAACGCCTTAAAGTTGAATGGAATAATAAACGTGTAATGATCGTATTAAACACCAGGGCATCGGCACGTATGGTGTTGGATGTCCTAGAAGCTGTTTCAACAATGCCTGTATATTTTCTGAGTGCAGATGTTATTCCCCAGGAAAGATTAGATAATATCAAAAAGATTAAAAATAACAACCCCTGTCTTGTAATTGCAACGCAATGCATAGAGGCTGGAGTGGATATAGATCTGGATTTAGTTATTCGTGACTTTGCTCCTCTTGATTCGATAATTCAAGTTGCAGGCCGCTGTAATAGAAATGGAAAAAAACAGAGATGTGATGTTGAAATAGTCAAGCTTGTGAACGATTCAAACAAAGAATTCTGCGGATTCGTCTACAAAGATAATATTCTAATAGAGAGTACTTTGGATGTTTTAAATAAATACACAAGTAAAGAACTAAATGAAGAGGATATCTTTCCAGTTATTAACTCCTATTATAACCTAATCAAAATAAAAAAATATAAAGGGAAGAAATATGCTGAAGATTGGGCATATTGGCGTAAAGAAATTGATGTAAGAAGCTTGTTAAGAGGAGATTCTAAAAAGGTAGAATTTATAGTAATTGAACAGGATAAACCTATAGACAATGAAAAACCATTATACGAAGCTTTAGAATCAGCCTTTGAAATTGAAGATAGATGGGAGCGGAAACGCAGTTTAGGTGCTTTAAGAGGAAGAATTGCAAAACTTACAGTTTCGGTTTGGGCTCGTCCGGATTTTGATCCTACCGAAATTTCAGACGTTATAGGCCATTGGAATTTATTAAGAAAAGGATTTTATCAAAAAGGAAGGGGCATAGATATTTCAAATAACAAAAAGCTATGTAAGCCAACTCTCATTTTTTAAATAAAGGATTAAATTATGAACGATAAAAAATATCATAAATTGACAAGGCCCCATAATCCCAGTTTATTTTACGGCAAAATAACTGATTGTCCTGGTTTAAATTTATTACTATCCTGTAAGTTGAGGAACAATATCTATGAATGACTTCAAACAGCTAATAGCTTCAGGTGAATCCAAAACCCTCGAATTCAAGCAAACCCTCCCCAAAAGCGATAATCTGGCAAAATCCATATTAGCATTCTCAAACATGGCCGGAGGAAAAATACTAATCGGAATTGAGGACCGTACAGGAGAAACCATAGGTATAAGCGATGATGAGGTCCTTGATATGCCGGATAAAATCTCAAATATTATACATGACTGTTGCGCCCCAAATATTATTCCGGAAATATATGCTCAAAATATTAAGGGGAAGAACATCCTGGTAATAGAGGTTTTCCCGGGACCACATAGGCCATATTACCTCAAGAAAAAAGGGAGGGACAAAGGAACATATATAAGAGTGGGAGCTGCGAATAAAATTGCAGATCGAAACATAATAATGGATCTCGACCGGCAGAGAAGGAATATCTCATTTGACGCAGAGATTGATTATGACGGGGATTCTACTGCAATTGACTTTGATAAACTGAATATCGATTTTAAAGAATACACAAACACGACCCTCCATCAAAAGGACCTTTTGAATCTTAGATTTTTAAAGGAAGAAAATGGAAAAATCTATCCGACGTTTGGCGGTCTATTAATAGCAGGGAAAGAAATCCCATTTGAGTTTTCCCGTATAAAATGCGCACGTTTTAAAGGGAATGATACAGGGGAATTTATCGATCAGAAAGAGTATTCCGGTCCTCTTTATACTCAGGTTGAGCAGGCAATGAATTTCGCAAAGATGTATATTGCCAAAGCCGGGAAAGTTGAGTTTATTCAAAGAATAGATACCTGGGCAATACCGTTGGAGGCCATAAGGGAAGCCATAGTAAATGCGGTAGTTCATCGGGACTATGGGATCTCAAGTTCTGATATAAAATTCGCGATTTTTGATAATCATATTGAAATCACCTCTCCCGGAGCCCTGCCGCGGGCACTGTCAATCACTGATATTAAAACCGGACGTTCTGAGCTTAGAAACCCTGTTATCGCAAGATTCTTCCATGAGATACATTTCATTGAAGCCTGGGGAACCGGAATAAAAAAAATAATTCAACAATGTTCTGATGCGGGACTTAGAGAACCGGAATTCATCGAAAGCGGTTTGTTTTTCCAGGTAATATTATATAAAGAAAAGCATATTGCCCCAGTAATTGCCCCAGTAAAATTATCGGATATACAAGAAAGAATCCTGTCTGAAATGAAAAAAAATATGAATATAACATATCAGGATTTATCCGGATTATTGAGTAAAGATAAGACCACCATTCGACGGAATATAAAGAAACTAAAAGAGTTGAATGAAATAAAACGAATCGGCTCAGATAAAACAGGCCACTGGGAGATAATAAAGTAAAATGCAATTGATTATCAATACATTCGGATCATATCTGCAGAAAAAGGATGACTGTTTTAAGATAAAAACAGATGAAAAAACCTCCATGATCTCATGCAAGAAGGTTTCATCCATACTTATATCAACTTCAGCATATATTACAACAGACGCAGTCAAACTCGCGGTTGATAATAACATTGATATTGTTTTTCTTGACGAATATGGAAACCCTTATGGACGCATCTGGCACCCGAAGCTTGGAAGCACGACACTTATCAGGCGGCGGCAGTTGGAAATAGCGGAAACGCAGGATGGTATTGACCTGGCGGTGTCGTGGGTAAAAACAAAACTAACAAACCAGACTGACTTGTTAAAAAGGCTCAGAAAAAAACGTCCCCAAAAATCAGCGGAAATCACATCATATATAGACAAGATATCATCCATCCAAGAAGGATTCGATAAACTTAAAGGCAATCTTGGGGATATCAGAGGTTCAATAATGGGAATAGAGGGAAGCGCCGGAAGAATATATTTTGCATCATTAAATTCCCTGCTGCCGGATAGATTCAAATTTCATGGAAGAAGCAGAAATCCCGCTAAAGATGAGTTTAATGTGCTGCTTAATTACTCCTACGGAGTTTTATATTCAAGAGTGGAAAAGGCATGCGTTATTGCCGGACTTGATCCTTATGTCGGATTTATACATACAGATCATTATAATAAAACATCCCTGGTTTTTGATCTGATTGAAAACTACCGTATCTGGGCGGAAGAGAACGTGATAAACCTTTTTTCATCCCGGAAAGTCAAAAAAGATATGTTTGACAGTATTCCGAACGGTATAACCCTTAATAAAGAAGGAAAGGCTGTATTGATGACCTCATTCAACGCCTTTCTTGATGAATCCGTCAGATACAGAAATCGTAATATCAAAAGGGAGAATATTATCCAGTTTGACTGCCACCTCATTGCCAATGATCTGATAGGGGCAAAAGATGAAAAATAATGAGAACCTTGTATGGCTTATATATGATATTTCCGAAAACAAACCGCGAACCAAAATAGCTAAAGCTTGTATCAACAAGGGATTGTACAGGGTTCAAAAATCTGTTTTTCTTGGGACCCTTAATAAAAATCAGATTGATGAACTTGATATACTATGCAATGAGATTATAAATCCTGATATTGATTCAGTATATATATTCCCAATGTGCGAAGACGATTTCAAAAAGGTGAAATTGCTCGGACAGGCTTTTGATAAAGATCTTGTTACTGACGAGGTAAAGGCTTTGCTGTTATGAGCAATTTATTTGATGATGAATCCGTTCCCATGATAACCCCGTCTGAGGTTATTGAACATCTCTACTGTCCAAGATTTACATATTTCATGCATTGTCTGCAAATCCCACAACATGAAGATCAGCGATTTAAGGTTAAAAAGGGGAGAGAAGTTCATAAAGATAAGGAGGAACAGAACCGTACTTACCTGAGAAAACAGCTTGGCTGCGTGAAGAAAGAAATTTCGGTATATCTTGCCTCAAAGAGCTTAAGAGTACGCGGGATAGTAGATGAAGTTCTCTTCCTTGATGATAATACTCTCGCGCCCCTTGATTATAAATATGCTGAGTATACAGACAAAGTATTCAGGACCCTTAAAACACAGTCCGTATTATATGCTTTGCTTATTATGGAAAATTATAAGGCACCTGTTACCAGAGGTTATATCTGCTACACAAGAAGCGGCAATAAACTGAAAGAGATACTTTACACAGAGAAGGATTTTGATTACGCTAAAAAGGTAATTAAAGAAATATTCAATATTATCCAGAGGGGAGTTTTTCCAAAAAGGACCCGCTGGAAAAACCAATGCCCGGACTGCTGTTATAGAAATATCTGCAGTTAAACAGGATCTTTGACAGCTAAATATTTTATGATTGGAATCATAATTCGGAGCATATCAATTGACTAATTTCACAAATTTATTGACAACGGAAAGGGAAATCATGATAATTGCTTATAGTAAAAGTATTTGTACATGCGAAATCATTGTAATTATGCATATAAAGAAGGAGAAATCGGGTATCTATGAAGGAAAAAAGCTGCAAAAAGATATACACTAAATATAATGCTATTTATTATGTGGTAATGAGATATGAAAATTTTGCTGCCTGAATTCATATTCCAGGAAAACAAGGATTGAAACAACCATTGATGTCAATAATCGCTTTGTTTTTGGGAGCCTGAATTCATATTCCAGGAAAACAAGGATTGAAACCAACACTGGTTCCATCGCTCATTATGACATTCTCACCGCCTGAATTCATATTCCAGGAAA
>JAGLYY010000395.1 GCA_023131935.1 Spirochaetales bacterium
TATTTATGCGCGCTTCGTGGCGCACCAAAGCAACACTAACTATCAAGAAAATCTTGGTGAGAAATCGCAGCTTCTCATAAAAAAGTTCTTAATGTTCCTTATTCTTTAATCGGTTAATTATTTTGTGGTAATTAAACCCGGAAAGCCTTTTGAATTCCTGAGCCCTATCTTTTAATCCAATGCGATAATGAAGTTTTGATTAAGGATAGGCGCTCGGTAGAAATTTCTCCAATAGCACCGAGTAATATAGATTTTTCGACAACAGCTAAGCGTGAGATTCGGAATAGACTCGGTGCTTTAAGTCCGGAATAGTTTAAATCTTGATCTCCTGGTCTAATTAGTTCGTCAAATCCGTCTATTTGCTGCGACAATTGAGTGGAAATCATACATATCAGCCAGTCTTCATATGGTCCGGGGAGTTTGCACAGCACTAAAGCCGGACGCAATTTCCCGCTTGATTGATTGGTCTGAGGAAAGCGGAATAAAACAATTTGTCCTTCCTGAATCATTTGAGCTTTTCTTTTACATCATTTAGTGAATAGGGAGAAGTTTCCGATCCTAACCCGCGCATTGCCTGTGTAAGGGAAAGATCAGACCAATTAGCTCTTTCGTTCTTTGTTCTTTCTGTTTTGGATTCAAGGTATTCAACAAAATCTAGAATTTCTGACTGAACATTTTCTGGCAATGTCCCTATATGTTTAATAATTTGCTCTGTGATAGTCATGTACTAATCCTCCGAATAATTAAAAATTACCATTTCATTCTATGAATATCCAGGATAACCCTTGGTTAGCCCAGCTATGGGTGCTTATTTTCTCTCTCGCTTAGCGCCTTGGCGTGAACCTCTTTTAACCTTATATATTAAGGAAGGCACATGCAAAATTGGAATTTTTTCAAAGAGTGTATTATTACCCTTACAGTTACCCTTATTTAGGGTTGTTACCCTTTTTACGCCATCGAGCTCCCAAGCCTCGCCCTTCTGACTCAATTTTACCTTCACTTCTTAAATCTTTTAATACTTTACGAATCATATCCCTGCTGACATCAGGGCATTTCCCCTGAAGTTGTGAAAGGGTAAATTCTGATTTAAATCTGTTAATAGTGGAAATAACAAGCTCTGTTTTCGCCCCACGTGGCGTATCGATTTTTTCAATACGTTCTATAAATTCATTATATGCTTTTTTCAGGATATAGAGTAAAAAATTTATATACGGCCATGGATCATGTTTATTTTCATGCCATTGCTGCGACGAAATTCTCAAAGTTTCATAGTACCGTTCTTTGTGTTCTTCAATTAGTCGTTCAAGGCTTATATATCTGCCAATTTCGTATCCCTCACTATAGAGTTGTACCAAAAGCATCAACCGCGATACTCGTCCATTACCATCACGGAAAGGATGGATACATAGAAAATCAAGATTAGTTGCAGCACTTACAATCAATGGATGAATGATATTATCTTTTCTCAATTGATTTGAATATGAGATCAATCTTTTCATAGCGGATTGAGTGTTATTAGCAGAAACAGTTTTAAAACGTAATTGAGCATTACCATTTGGCATACGCTCAATTATATCGCTATTTTTTTCTTTGTATTTGCCAGCATCCCAGATTTGCCCTTTAGTCATCTTGTGGATCTTTTTTATTGTAGATTCAGAAAGTTTGATACGATTTGAATCTCCGTGAATCAATTCCAAAGCATCTCGATACCCCTGAATTTCCTCTTCATTACGATCTTTTAGCAGTGAGTTCCCAAAAATAACAGTTCCAATACGTTTTCTATCAATTTCTACTCCCTCAATGCGGTTAGATGAAACTGCGCTTTCAATTATCGCATGTTCACGTAATACTTTTAATTTTTGCGGGGATTGATTTGTATAGAGAGATTGTTTTCCTTTTGCTTCAGCTATATCAGCAAGATACCAGGTTATTCCTGCTGGTACTTCCTCGATACCATTTAAGAATCTATTTAAAGTGTTCATACCTGCTCACCCATCTAACATAAAGCAAACTTCTTAATATCTCCGGCAATAGCCATTTTATAGAGCCCCCAGGTTAACCAACCTTCAATTTCCACATCCGCTCAGGAACCTTCTTTATATTATGCCAGACCTTTCTGACAAATGCGGCAATAACGGTAAAAAAAGAACGCCGCGATGGAATCCTCACGAATAAGGAGTATCGCCGTAGAGGAATACATATTCAGCAAATAACTTTTCTCGGAAGGCAGCAACAGGAAATCGACCGGGAAAAGCGCCTCAAGAAGATCAATCTCGTCCTCTGCGAGATGCTTCTTCTTTCTTTTAAAGATCTCACACCTGCCAGAAGCAAACAGGCAAAGAACTCAAAGAATCAATCCTCCTTTCAAAGATCTTATACAAAGATTG
>JAGLYY010000396.1 GCA_023131935.1 Spirochaetales bacterium
AGGTTACCGGACAGCCTGAATTATATAGCAATGGAAACAAATCCTCAAGACTAATATTCCGACAATTTGGGTGTAGCCGAAGGCGGAACTGGCTATTTGTTGTTAAGTGTTGTGTTCGACAGATTTTAGGAATAGTAATACCCATGAACATTTAGATTCTATGTTTCTAAATCAATTGTAATATCTTCAATACTAAAATTTCAGAACAATAATATGATAATGAATAACTGCCTCCAACAATCAAAAATTGCAATATAATGATAGTTCTAGAATACCCATTATATTTAATTGTTCCATCAATATATGCTTCTTTCTCCTCTTGCATATTCTGCACAAAATAATATACATATTTAGCTAAAAAAGATCCAACTCCAATTGTAATTAAAAATGTAGATGTAATTTTATAATTTAATTTGCCTAATAGTAATATCAGCAATCCTGCACAAGCATTTACTAAAGATATTTTTACTATCGTCTTTACTTTTATTTCTGGAATAAGAATTAACAAGAATAACCCAAAAATCCATAGTGGAAGGATATGAGCATTAAAAGGAATAGATATTTTAAATAAATAAATAATCAATAAAATGATTATTTCAGCTAAACATAAAGAGGTCGATATAAAGTCTTCCTGTTTTCGTATAAATTTTTCTATGTTATCAATGCTGTTATCAATGTATTTAAAGAATTTCATACATCTCTACCCCTATTTGAATAAAACATATCTATTAAGTTGTAATCACTGTATTTCTATCTCCGAGCCATGGATGGCTAGAAACTAAAAAGCATAGTCGGATATTTCATTTAACTTTCTATTATACGCATATCCACACTTCTACCATTTCAGCTTAAGCCATACTATCCCTGCTGTCCAGTATCTTATCTAAAAGAACCCATCCGGCAACCAGAAGCCTCATTTCAAACACCAGCGACAGAAGACAAAAAAGCGCGAGTCATTTTCTATCTCTTCTGTCTGTTTCTTTTATTTTTTTTCCCGGATAAGTTCCGAGAGCATTCCCCATCAATAAGAGAAGATACATTTTAGGTCAGGGCCTCTTGAACATTGGGTTGAATCGACCTAATGGTTGCCTCAGTTCTTAAGGTTGAGTTGTGAATATGTTTTTATTCTGTCCAACTCACCCATTCCGTACATTTCTTTCCCAAAATTCTTTATAGCTGTCACGTGTCCGCATAACATATTCCCTGCGTTGCGCTACAAGTGCATCCGCAGACATGCCATCAAACTTTAGATTTCGTTTCTTAGCATTCTCGAAATAGCGATTATCAGCCGTGTTGCAGAAGTTGCAGGCAGTTACGATGTAATCACGATTGTTTCGGTTCGGATGCCCTTTTGGTAGCAAGTGATCCCAGGATAGCGTCAGCCATATATCAAGTGATTTCGAGCCATCAACGCCGCAATAACGGCATTTAAATTGATCACGTTTGTGAGTTTCGAAGGCGTATCCTCGTAACGAATCAGTATATTTTCCCATTTTTTCACCCCCCTTCTCATATTCCGGAAACCACAATATTATTCGCACCCTCAACCCAACGAGGCTGTTGAAAACCCCGTTTTGCGTATAAAATTAGCCCTTCCCATTCTATACCAGTATCTACACCACAACAATCAAATAACTGCCCTATTTATACGGTGGTTTAAAATACCCGCCAATCGCTCGATCATTTATTATCTCTATGCTTCCGCTTAGTTCTGCAAGGACCCCAGTTCCGACACCATATATCGACTCACGATTTATTCCAGCGAGAAGCTAAATTCTCCATTATTGTGTCAGTCCATTCCAATTATCGTACACAAAGGCGGCAAATCTAAGCAGCAATGCCAATGATGTATAGGCTTCATTATCACCAATTCCGGATTTCCTTCCATGGGCTGAAGTATCTCTCCAATACTTCAGAAGACTCGTGTAACCCCTATACTCCCGCTTCATCCACTCTTTCGCTTGTCCGATCAAGATACGCTCAACTTTTGATCTTCCCTGCGAGCCTGAATATTCCCGTAGTATTTTTTCCTCATCTTTGGTCTTGGCAATGGCGGCAGCAAGAAGTATAGATTCCGAAGCTGCACCGCACATGGTGCAGCAGGCGAGGTATGTGTGAGCGCCGTAGCACCTGATCGCTTCCTGTGAGCGCTCGAAGAAGCCGACGCCAAATCTGTCGAAGTAAGGCTCCATCATAGCAGCGAAACGCTCTGGTTCTGTTGGTACGAAGTCATCACGTTCGGATTCAACAATCCATTGTCTCCCAAACGGAGTAATACTGTATCCATCGCCAGCATTTCCGCCGGCGGTAGATTGAGCTTGATAGGCGTTTACTCCGGGCCTCAAAACACCTCGTCTGCATAGTTCCCAGGCTGCCGCGTAGAAGTGTGGCATCCATTCTCTGAGGGTAGTGTTGCTATCAGGGTCGGAAACACCCCGATTTCTAAGCTGGTTCAGCAGTAAGTAGGGCAGGTAAATATCGTATCCATAAGATCCGAAATTCCCATGGTCTGGATCTCGAAGCAAGCCTATAAGTGTTTTTAAAGCATCTTCCTGTTTCACACATACCTCCAAAGACTAGCAACTTTCACATTTGGTCGCCGCAATTCCAGAGCTATGGAGCATCGGATATATTATATCCCCATCCCACTCAATAACTCCACTGGCAATATACAACCCCGGCAGCTACTCTTTCCACACGGTTACTACAGAATCCGCGCGGCGTAACTGATCTCTATTACGAATATTATCCAGGCAGGGCATTTACTACTTTCTGTTATACGTATATCCACACTTCTGCTCCTCCCAGATTACCCCATGATACCCCCTGTGTCCAGCATCAAAAAAGAACTCTCCGGCGAACAGAAACATCATTTCAAATACTTATCTACAGAAGATAAAAAAAGCACGAACAAATTTCTATTTCTTCTGTCTGTTTCTTTTCCGGTTATGTCGATTCCAGTGTTCCCAGATTCATTAAATTAATAATTGCCTCCGGGATCCTAATTTATCGGATTATTAATAATATATTGCCGGATTCGATTTAACGAACCGATATCACGGATAATGTGATCATAATAGGATTTTTGCCATCGGAATATATCGCCGTTATTTATTGTATTAATCCATTTTCCCATTTTTGATGATGACAAAAACATTTTGTCCTTTTAAAACGGTATGGACACAGATTGTAACAAAATAATATCCCGGTGTAGAATAATCGAAATTTTTCAATCGGTTTCTTTTACGTTCACTGATCATTACCCCCCCCCCGCGATTTGGGCACTATTCCTACTGAGGAGCATTCCATAGTATGAATAACTGTCTGCTATTTTTGAGTTACATACGAAACATCGATGTTAGATAATATAGTGCTCTACTATTAATAACGGGTGATTTGCTATCCGTGATTTTATTAATTCAGATAATTTTAAGATAAAACACACTGGCCACTGTTCTATATCCGAAACAGGGTGGTTACCCTATGATTTTACCACTGTCCAGCATTTGATAAAGAACTCTCCGGCATTCAGATATAGTCTTTCTTCATGCCTGATAACTCTGGGAAACTCATACTGATCAAAGAATACCTGAAAAGTCCGTATTCCAATGAGAACCTTCCCGCTCCGGCAGATCGGGATGTTTCCTTTCCAGCTTTCCTAATCCAATAATGAAATGAACTGGATTTCGACTCGTTTTCTGTACAGTATTTGCTAATTGAAAGGTCTGGTTTTTTCCAACTGTTAACATGATCCAGCCAGGCCTCTTTTCTTAAGATAGTGCTCGTCTGCTCCTCCAGATGCAATCATGCAGGAGTTTCAGATTTTTTATCAGGGGTGGTTA
>JAGLYY010000397.1 GCA_023131935.1 Spirochaetales bacterium
CAATGGCAGATGGTTTCTTAAGGTTGTTTTCGCTGTTCGGTTCTATCTTTACCATCCATACGGCCCCTTGAAAACGGTCCTTCCACTCTGTTACGGGGACAATAACTTTTAGGGGTAAGATTCCGATTGCATCGTCATTTATGATAACAGCGGGCCGTTTCTTTTTGATTTCGGCTCCGATGGTCGGACTTAGGTTTATCTCCCATATTTCTCCCTGTCTCATAGGAAATCCTCCCCGTCTAAATCAGTAAAGGTGGTTAATCCTTTATCTGTTTTATAATCAGGAAGAAGCTCCTGCGCTTTTTGGGCCATTTGACTTTTGCGTCGCCTTGTTCTTAACTCCCTAATAAACCGGGTAAGAGCTTCACGTACAATACTGCTCTGATCAGTAAAACCCCACTGCCTATAATTTTCCAAAAAAAGTTTTTGTTCCGAGCTGATGGAAAATTTTTTTTGTGTCAAGGCGGCCATAAAGATACCCTCCTGGTTCATATTTTGGTTCCAAAATAATATCCTATATAAGGTCTAAAATCAAAGAAAAAAAAGTAACTTCTCAATATGTCTGGGCAACAGTCACTGGATAGTCGCAAAATATGATTTGTCCGGACTTATTGAGAAGTTACACCAATGGCCATTGACACCGCTTTTTTACTTGACATTTTATCCATTTTTGCAATACGTTAATGACGATTCGTTATTACCGAACCGGAGAAAATTGTTATGGAAAACCCCTTCAAATACGGCGGAATTGTCCGTGGCCCATACTTTGCCGACCGGGTCGAGGAATTGTCCGAGCTCATTCGAGAAATGACCAATCTGAGCAAAGTGTTTCTGATCTCTCCCAGACGCTTAGGTAAAACGTGTCTTCTCTTCAACCTCATGGATAGACTTCGCGATTTCGGGTTTGCTACAGCTTATCTCGACCTAAACGCCTATCCTGATGTACGGAGTTTTGCTGCTGCTTTGACCCAAGTGACCTGCAATGCCCTGGAATCAAACACGGAAAGATTGATAAAAATCCTTTCCGGACTCCAGAGGCTGCGTCCGAAGGTCTCGGTTGGACATGACGGCTCATTGACAGGAACCGTAGAGGTGGCTACCGATGCCAAAGAGGCCCTTCCCGCGCTTCTCGAAGGGATGCACCACGCTGAAAAGCTGGCACGCAAAAAGGAAAAGAGGCTCGTGATTATTATCGATGAGTTTTCCGACCTTCCCAAGTATGACGGTCAGACCATTGAAAAGGCCCTCCGCGCTGAAATTCAACAGCATGAACACATTGGATATATCCTCTCCGGTTCGGAACAGTCGGTCATGCTCTCCATGACCAGGGACAGTAAAAGGGCCTTTTATAAATTGGGAAGGATCATGAAACTGGGACCCATAGACAGGAGATCATACGCAGATTTTATCTATAGCTGGTTACAGAAGGGGACATACAGGGTTGAAAGGCGTGATTTGGAAAAAATATTCGAGTTGGGCAAGGACGTTCCGCACAATATCCAGAGACTTTGTCACAACTTGTGGGAATTGGCCCGTGAGAGCCATGAAATAACCCCTCAACTGATTGAGAAGCTCCCAAGGGTGATTGCTCAGCAGGACTCCCCTCACTTTGAGGTATTGTGGCAAGCTGCATCTCAACAACAAAGAACTCTTCTTATGGCCTTGAGCAGAGAACCTGATGCCAAACCCTTTTCAAGGAAATTTCAGCTTACCTATGGGATCGGTCCCTCATCCTCCATCAAGGCTTCTCTTGATTCCCTTACGAAAAAGGGGCTTTTGTTCAAGACCCTGAAGGGTGCATATAAATTTTCTGATACCTTCATGCCTTACTGGATCAGCGATCTGAAGCGGACGGAAAAATAAAGATCTTTGTCACTTCAATCTCAGGCCCTACCCAGCAGGACAGCATGACTCCGACCAGTTCTAGGCCTTTCGAGTATCTTAAAACCTTTCTGCTCGGCAGCAGAAACGGTTATCTCAAAATGTTTTTCTGATACATGTCCCTTTGGTTCTATTACTAAAAATTTCCCCTTTGGTTTCATGGTTTCATATATTTCAGAAAAAAATTTGGAGGCATCAGGAACTTCGTGCACAACAGCGGATGCAAAAGCAAAATCGATTTCCTCTTTAAGTTCATCCAGGCCAAGAGAATCGTGATGACATGTCCGTGTTTCAATTCTATTAGACAATCCTGCTTTTCGTGCCCGTTTTTCAAGTGACCTGATCATCTTCTCCTGAACATCTACACATATAACCTTTCCTTTCGAACCGACCATCCGTGCAAGAGGCAAACTGAAGAAACC
>JAGLYY010000398.1 GCA_023131935.1 Spirochaetales bacterium
CCAACAATAATCCCACTGGAGCGAGGCGAAGCCTCATGTTCACGGATAACTAACATCGTGTCCCATCCGCGTGACTCCATATAATCGCCCGGATTATCCGTTGTTAAAATAACTCTCTTCATCCAATCCGTAGCTCAATAGCTCTTATTAGTCTTATATCTCTTTCGCTTCGCTGCCAGCGCTTCGTGAAAGAAATTCCTGATTTGAACTTCATCCAAAAGTCCTCTTGAAAGCTCATCCTCGAGATTGCTTAGATACTGTTCCTCCATGTGATAAAGATCATCGCCAAGTTTACCAGACCAGATGAGTTTTTCGAGCTCCTCCGGATTATCCCGGTAAGTGAGAAGCCTCTCCGCCATACCGGTAGAAAGGTACCAGCGAATATCATCAATTTCCAATTGAAATTCTTCCATCATTTCAGAGACAGTCATACCACCCTCTCTCATACACAACGGTTTCGATCGTTCATATGTATATGATAAGCAGGGATATTATTTTTCGGCAAGGATATATTGTGGATATTTTGATAAAAAGGCCGCCTTCTGTCCTTTCGGAACAGGAGACGGCAATGGAGAGAGTATTTTTTCCTTAGATGTAAATCAGCCTTTTACACCACCCATGGTCAATCCGCTGATAATGAACTTCTGGAAGAGAAGTACCAGCAGGAATGGGGGGATACAGGCAATGACTCCCGCGGCCGAAATCTGGGTAAAGTCGTGGATGTACTGACTGCCCAGCTCCGCGATAAAGAGGGGGAGTGTCTCCGCTGCTTCTGTCCGGGTAAATATCAGGGCAAGAATGAACTCGTCCCAGGCAAGGAGAAACGCCAGGACCCCGGTCGCGATAAGGCCGTTGGAGGCAAGGGGTAAGACGATTCGAAATACTGTTTGAAAGCGGGATAAACCATCAATTCTCGCGGCGTCTTCAAGTTCCACAGGCAGGGTGATAAAAAAACCTCTCATCACCCAGATTACAAAACCAAGGGTAAAGGAAGTGTAGAGAATCGTGAGAAGAGACCGGGAGTCGTAGAGATGGACCCCCACGCCGAAGAGCCGTAAAAGTGCTGTATCTATTACATTTACAATGATGAAGAAAGGGATGATCAGGGTGATGGTTGGAAGCATCCTGATAAACATCAGGGACATGACCATCGTTCTTTTGAATTTAAAATGGATACGGGCAATCGCGTAGGCGGCAATGGAGCCGAAGAACAGACAGACAACCGTTGTTGTAGACGCGATTATCATGCTGTTCCTTAAAGAGGAGAGGAACCTTGAACTGATTTCCTGCGTCGGATCAAAGAAGGAAATGTAATGTTTGAATGTCGGTTTTGACGGGAGCCAATGGCCTGTCCTCTCGCTTATAAGTTCCTGATAAGGAAATACGCTGGAGAGGGCCATCCAGATAAGGGGGAGAAGGGTCCAGAGAAGAATAAGTACTATAAGGACTCCAACAACGGTTTTTCGTATTCGGCGATGAATTAAGGGATTGCCCATAGTCAGATCTCCTCCTTATAAAAGATCTTTATATACAGCATAGTAAAAGCAAAAATAATCAATGCAACAAGGAAAGCCAGCGCCGATCCTTTTCCGAAACGGAGGAACTTCATACCAACCTCATAGGTAAAAACTCCTACTACCCTGATTGAATACTGCATCAGGATGTAGATGATATCGAAGACCCGGAAAAGCTCCATGGTCCGTAAGACAAGGATTACAAGATATATAGGGGCCAGGAAGGGGTAGGTGACATTCCAGAACTTCTTCCAGCCTGACGCTCCGTCTATTGAAGCAACCTCGTACAGATTGCCGGGAATTTGCTGAAGTCCTGCTAAAAGGAGGAAAATAACCAGTGGGGTTACCTTCCAGGTGTCTGCCAGGATGATCATATTCAAAGCCCTGGTTACTCCCATCCAGGAGAAAAAATCACCAAATAATGGAACTCCGGCGAATGGAATGTCAAAACCAAGCCATACAATATTCTTTCCCTGAGGAAGAAAACCGAGGGCTTGAAGAAACCCATTCAACGCGCCGAAACTACTTCCCGCGAAAATCCATTCCCAGAGACGGGCGTTTACCACTGTTGGGACGGCCCAGGGAATAAGCACGATTGCTCTGACGATGCCCCGTGCCGGGAAGCGTTCATTCAAAGCAAGGGCCATGACGGTCCCGGCAAGGAGTTCAATAATAAGGGAGACCACGGTGAAATAGATGGTAACCCGGACTGAACTCCAAAACTGATCACTCTGGAAAAAATAATGGATATAATTACTTATGCCGCGCCATTCCAGGGTGATTCCCCCAAGCCTCGGCTCCGCCCGGTTTACCGAAAGGATAAAGGCGAAGATTATCGGAGCCACAATGACTACAAGGATAATCAGTATTGCCGGTAAAATAAGGGTTGTCAGCAGTTGCCGGGGGGTCATTTCTTTCTGAAAGAGTTCTTTACCTGCGATGCGTAACACGAACTACCTCACTAATAAATATACCGGAGGCAAGATGCCCCCGGTACACAATGAATATGCAAACCCTAATCCAGGGCCTCGATTTCTTCTTTTGCTTTATCCAAAGCTGCCTTGGGGGCCATTTTACCTTGAAGAGCAAGGTGGATATATTTCTGAAGAATAGAGGAAGTTTCGGTGTATGCGGGTACCCGTGGTCTGTGATGAACGTTTGCGATCTGTTTTGCTTTTACATCCATTACAGGATCCATGGTTGCGGCGTAGCTGCTTTCCGCGACGGAACTCCATACGGGCATTTCAGTAAGATATGCTCTCTGGAGAATCGGAGAGGTACAGAACCGGAGCCACTTCCATGCCGCGTCTTTGTTATTAGAGTTGGCGAGGATTGCTGCCCCCTGGAAACCGGAAACAGACGCGGTGTCATTGGGATACATGCCAAGGGCTTTCTCAGATACAGGGAGGAGACCCATCTTGGCCTGGCCGACAACCTTGGAGGTTTCAGGATCATCCAGGGATCCATACTGGAAGGTCCAGTTAGAGGTGAAGGCGGCCTGACCGGCGATGAAGTCATCTCTTGCCGCGGGTTCGTCGTTGGTGAGGCTCTTTGGAGAGGCGAGTCCCTCTTCAAGAAGCATTACCATAAACTCAAGAGCTTCGAGTCCGGGACCTGCATTGAAAATCGGCTTTCCATTTGCATCGAAAGATTCTCCGCCAAAAGCGCCGGTCAACCAGGTATATTCACA
>JAGLYY010000399.1 GCA_023131935.1 Spirochaetales bacterium
CCTAAAAGCAATACAGGGCTTTTATAAGGGGCGATTTTTTTTACGGTATCCATAATCTTCGCTATCCCATTGCTGCGGTACACAAGCCTGCCCACTCGAACTGCTTCTTTGAGTTCCCGGTTCTCCTCTTCGAGTTCTTCAATCCGGAAGAGCCGCTGTACTGTGTTACGTATGATGTCTTTATTAAAGGGTTTGGTGATAAAGTCCGAGGCCCCAAGTTTCATTGCCTCAACAGCCCCCTCAATGGTACCGTACGCGGTTATGAGGATAAGGGGGATGCTGTGCTGCCTTTCCTGAAGATAGTTGAGCAATCCGATTCCATCGACCCCCGGCATTTTCAAGTCGGAGACAATAAGGTCAAAAATTTTCCCCTCCGAAAGGAGATCAATAGCGTCCTTACCATCAGAAACAGATTCCACGGTGTATCCGTCATTTTCGAAGAGGATTGAGAGGGCTGTGCACATGTTTTTTTCGTCATCAACTACAAGAATATGTTTCATAATTCACCTACAAGAATATTCTAAAAAGCGAACCCTTTCCAGGGATAGATTCTGCCTCTATGATTCCATGATGCTGTTCGATGATACGGTGAACAATAGAAAGTCCCAGTCCAGTGCCATTTGGTTTGGTGGTAAAGAAGGGGTTAAATATCTGCTTCCGTGTTTCTTCATCAAACCCCGTTCCGGAATCTTTAATTTCAATAATGATACCCTCTTCGAATGGCAAACATCTCAAATAAACCGTGTCCCCCTGCTTGGAAGCTTCCATAGCGTTTAACAGAAGGTTGGAGATAACCTGGACCATCATGCTTTTATCCATCATTCTCTCAGGCAACCCCTTCGCAACCGAAGTCTCGATTGAGACATCCGGGAATTGGTAAAGGGGAAGGCTCCCTTTGCTGAGTTCCAGGATTTCCGGAATCGATTGATAATTCAATTCCAACTCCCGCGGGTGGGCGAAATCCAGAAAATTACCTACAACGTGATTCAGAGTGTCAATTTCGTTTACGATCATGGTGGTTATCTTGTTATAATTCTCAGGCTGCTTCGGGGAGGGGAAATCATCCCGGAGCATTTCCGCGGAAACTTTCATTACTCCCAGGGGGTTTCGTATCTGATGGGCGACGCCGGCGGCCATTTCTCCGAGGGCCGCGAGACGGGATGAAATCAGGAGTTTTTCTTCCAGTTTTTTAACCGTTGTAATGTCCGCAAAAATAATAATAGTTCCCATTGGCTGATCATCTTCAGAGAGGAGGGGGGAGGTGCTGACAGAAAGTACTTTTTCCTTTCCCCCTTTTCCTGTAGTAATTTCACGTCCCGTCAGATGTTCCTTTTGTTTTTCGCTTTCCTCAATAACAAGCTGGATATCCCGGGGAAATGGTATTTCATCTAACTGTTTCCCGATCAGATGGGAATCGGAAAGACCGAGTATTTCCCGGGCCGCGGGGTTAATAGTAACAACAATGTCCTGAAGATCGATGGAGATGATGCCTGACCGTACATTCTGCAGAATGAGGGTATTATACCGGGATAGTTGTGATATCTCTTTTTCCCTTCGCTGAAGATTTTCGCTCATCGTATGAAAAGCTTCAGCTAATTCTTTGAACTCATCCTTGCTGGTTACATTGAAGTGATATTTAAGATTCCCTTCGGAAATTCGGTGGACTCCTTCAATAATAGCCTGGAAGGGGCGAAGGAATGTGACCCGGTAAAAAACAAAGGCGGTACCAAGGGCGACAGTCAGAATGATAAATGTAGAGATAAGGGAGATCGTCCTGGACCTGCTTATCAGGAGGTGGATCTCTTCAGTGTTCAAGAGGCAGAGAATCAAACCATCTGTAGTTCCAAGAATAGACATATCAGCGGTGTCTATGAAGAATCCGGGAATCCAGGTGGATTCAAAATTTGACGGCAGCCGGGATGCCTGATCAATTAACCTGTCTAGGATAGCCTTGTCGATAGTGCCGGTGTCTACCGCTATATCATTGAGGAGAAACATGACTAAGGAGTCGGTAATATGTTCCACTTTCTCGAGGAAGCCGCTATCGATGAGGATATTGAGTCCAATAACCCCAATCACTGTCTCCTCCCGTTTTATCGGAGACAGGAGAGTTAACCAGATATTATCGCCCTGGGTATGTAAAAAAGAGAAACTCTGGTCCTGAAACGCCTTCTCAACGTTATTCCTCAGATCGGCATTCATGGCGAGGATAATCCCTTCTGAAGTAAAAAGCTGATCAGGTTTTGAGTAGATGCTTATTGAATCTACCGGGAGGGAAGAGGTGAAAACAGATAGCTCACGACGCAGGAGGTTTCGCAAACCGAAGTCGGTATAATCGATAACTTTTTTCTGCCCGGCGATGAGTTCCGCGTTTACCTTGAGTCCTTTTACTGTTTCATCAAGATACCCCTCTATGCCGGAAACTGTCCGCTTCATCTGTGATTCAAAGGAATGACTCTGGGTAGTCCCGATAATTGTTGAAAGGGCGATAAAGGAAACGATTCCCTGGAGCAGAACAAGGATGATAAAAGAGATGGCGACTTTTACAGAGATTCTTAAGTCAGATTTTCCAAACCATTTCATGGCGCTGATAATACCTCGGTTTCAATCTGTTTTTGAGCAAAGTTCAGAGCTGCCTCCGGGGTTACCTCTCCCAGCAGCGCCTTATAGATCCAATCCTGAAGAATCATACTGATCTGCCGGTACTGTGGATGGATGGGCCTGTTGTGGACCGCGAGTATCTGCTTCCGCTTTATTTCAATTTCCGGGTCAAGATGCCGGGAACGATCTTCAGACCAGACCTCTTCCCAGATTGACATCTCCTCTAAATGCATCCTTTGAAAATCAGGTGAGGAGATGTATTTAATGAATCTCCAGGCCTGTTCTTTGTTATTTGAATTCCTGGCCACCGATAGCCCCTGAAAACCACTTACCGTACTTGTCCTGTTCCTCTGGTCCACTCCGCTAACCCTTGCGGAAATGGGAATAAGGGAGCAATTACCAGACCGGGAAATGGGAAGCTGGGAATCCCTGATGAGTCCGGTGAGGAAGGTCCAGTTGGTAGTAAATAGACAATCTCCGGCAAGAAAGACCTCTGAGGCGAAGACCTCTTCAGCGTTGAGGGAGTAGGGGTTAAGAAGCCCTTCTGAAAGTAAATCATGGAGGAAGCTAAGAGCATTCACTGCCGGTTCTGATGTAAGATTAAGACTGCCATCATCATTTATCAGTGTTCCTCCGAAGGCCCCGGTCAGCCAGACGTACTCACAAACAAGGGCTTCCTGTTTTCTCAAAGAATCAAAAATCGGATATTTCAGGATCCCAAGTTCTTTAGCCCGCCTGGCCATATCAACCATTTCTTCCAGGGTTTCCGGAGGAGATGAAAAACCGGCAGCATTGAGAAGATCCATATTCACAAAGAAAAGTTGAAAGTTGGCCAGGAATGGCATGGCCCAGAGTTTCTCCCGGTACTGAAAAGCTAGGAAAATTTCAGGGACAATCCCCTTTTCAATATTTTCCCTTAGAGAAGGGGGAACCGGATCAATGATGTTTCGGTTTGCGAAATCAGCGGTCCAAATCAGGTCGAGCAAAATGATATCATAATCCGAAACCTCTTTTTCAGCAGATTCCATAATCATGGCATACTGGTCTTCATATTCCGCGAAAAAAAGATGTACTTTTATTCCTGTTTCCTTGAAAAAAGATTCCGCTCGTTTAAGAACGTCATCAGGCTGATATCCTGCCTGTGCCATGTAAAGCATAGAAATGTCCTGGGCCGGGCAGGAAAGAGCGGATAAAAGAATCATGAATGTAAATAATTGTATCTTTTTCAAAGTCAAAGCCACTTTAGCGCGGTTTTCCCGTAGGTTACAGGTATAATACAATAGATAATCTCTGTCAGGGCAATTAAATAAAGAGTTTCTCCGGATATTTCCCACTGTTTACCATATCTTTGATAGCTTGCTGGACTACCGGTTTATCCTCTTTATAAGTAACCCCAAACCACTGTTCCAGGGAGTGCAGGACCTTTACCGTTGCATTGTGTTCTTTCAGGAGTTCTCCTACAACAATGGGAAGGAGGAATTCCGATTTCATTTCTCCCCCCTTTTTATCGAGAAATCCTATGAAACGGTTTTCAAGCTCATCAATGATAGAAGGTGTAAAACCAAACATATTCATGGAAACTATACTTTCAGGTGATACGGCATGCCAGCTGCCATCCTTTTCATATCGTACGTCATTACCAAACTTCTGAATCTTCAGCCGTTCGTTTATGGTAGAGAGTAAACCATCACCGGTAACTTCACATACCCCCCGGGCAACGTGTCCATGATCGGAGAGGGTATTTCTCAAAGTATATCCAATGAGACAGTAATCGTAGTGGTCTTTTCCATCTTCAGCTTGTAAAAGATAATCGGCTAACAGCTTAAAGGATGAGTAACCGTAAAAATCGTCAGCGTTGATAACCCCGAAGGGCTCTTTTACGACATCCTTACAGGCAAGAATCGCCTGTCCCGTCCCCCAGGGTTT
>JAGLYY010000004.1 GCA_023131935.1 Spirochaetales bacterium
ACTTTTTCGACAAGCTCAACGTCGCTAATCAGCCGCGCGGTTTGTTGCGTCGGCTGCATTAGCTTTGTTGGGCTTTGGGACTTTTAAAAGAAACCTCTTTTTAAGACTTTAACAGCAGTTGGATCAGTATCATCCGCCATAGCTTGTATTTTGTCGATCATTCTCTGAAATACATCCGCATGATACTTTGCAGCCTCAAGAAATTCTATGTATTCATCTCTATGAGCCTTTCGATCAGCAGCAGTTCTGTACTCTTGTCGAACATTCGATGACATCCTCTTAGTCTTTCGTACGATAAGAACATCATCGATATACGTGGAAGTTATTGAGATAGGAGTCATATCAAGAAATTCACACACCAAAAAGTAAAGAGACGATGGAACAGCAATTTTTAAATCACGACTGGTAGCCACCGCCTCTTGGAACATTGTTTTATCTAAATTAGTCTTGCACTCAGCACATACATAACCAAGATGCGTCTCCATGCGCTCAGCCTTTTTAAAATCTTTGTTGAATGATGTCATCATATATAGTCGCTTACCAAGAACAAAATCTTGATCTTTGGTCCTTAGAATAGCTTGGCCACCTTCTCCAGAATTTGAAATTCCTGATGCGAAACTTAAACCAGAAAAGGTCTTTTGAGGTCCAAACGCGAATGTGTTTTTAGGAAGATTCAAACCTCTTAGCATTAATTGAGGAAGAAATTCCTCAAGTATAGTGTTATCCAGTTTGAGTTGCCCCTTCTGTCGGTAAAGAAAGTCATCCGTACTGTCAAATATTAAATCAAGCTCTATAAACTTTTTATAACGATTCGTTGCTCCGACTAGTTTTTTTACAGCTCCTTTACGACCAGGCTTAACCGATTCCATTTCTGAAATCCAAAGTTTGTATTTGTCAAGCGCTTTATTAATTCTTGGCTTATCAGCCGCTGGAAGTCTGCGATTTTTAAGTAGTGCATTAAGTTTAGCCAAATGTGGCGTGGGCAATACAACAGATTCATTATTCATTTCGTAATCCTTTTCATCTTCTTTTACCAACATAACATATTCACGTGTTTGGTAGTTTCTGTACGATGTGCTGTCAAACAAGGGCGTTCCATAAAGACTCCTTGAACGAGATATTGCTTGGATTAAAAGTTCCTTATTTTTCTTGGGGACTACGTTAGAGGCAGATTCAAGTGCCTTTATGGCAACGTTTTGCCCCACGCTTGTAGACAGATTTTCCCCATTGCTGTAAGCTTTTTTTTCAAGGTTTAGAATATCCTCACGGATCTCTTGGCCAAACCTATTCTTGAAAACTCGCTTTTGCCGTAATACTATGTCAAACATTCCAAGATTACTGGTGATTTCCTCTACAATGTCCGCATTATAGAAGGGAACACCAAGAACTTTAGATTCATATCCGACAATAAAAACAGCCCTTCCTCCAGATTTCAACACTCTGCTTAGTTCCTGAAAGGCGCTTGCCATATCGATACAATATTGCACAACAGTATAGAATCTGTTCCCACGATTAGCTCGATTGGATCCAATTTCCGATCGCGCAACTCGCAGGACATCCCACCCAAGAATTTCGACAGAGCGACGGTAATTTTGGTGATAGTTAAAAACGTTGATATACGGAGGAGAGGTGACTACGAAATCAACTGATTGATTTTCCAGTGGGAGGCAACGTGCATCTTGAAGATCGGCCTTAATCAATTTCTTAGAATATGGGAGATTTCGAACTAATTTAACAAGCTCGTAGAACTTTGACTGTACAAAATCATTTGAGATTTGATTTTTAAAAATATCTATGAGAACAACCAAAGCATTACATAGGACTTTGGCGCTGTCACTGATAGAATCGCCTATTCGAATAATTCGCTTCTCAACCTCTTCGGTTGACAAATAATCCTCTGAAAAGAGAACCATCGGGAATTCTGCCTGAATTTTTTCCCGCAACTCCAATATGGATTTTTCCCGTAAATCGTGAGAGGCATTCGCAAACTCATATAGTTTACAAAAACTCCATGCAGAAGGGTTGATTTCAAAACCGAAAGCAGATAGCCCCATACTAGCCGCTTCAAATAAAACCGTACCACTTCCAGCAAATGGGTCGAGAACGACTGATCCCACCGGACAATACGAACTAAGTAGGCACTCTATTAGTTGAGGTGAGAATTGACCACGCCAAGTGAATAAGTTAGAGCGTTTTTTTTCCTCGATATTAAGAATATCTTGTGAAATATTTTTATCAAAAGCTTTCAAATGATATTACCTTTCTTAGAGCCCAACGAGACTGTCGAAAAAGTCCATTTTGGAACGAATTTACAAATTTTCAAAAAAGTGCTTTTTCTCGACCCAAGTAAAGAAGTAAAGCATAGCCGCTTTAGAGCTTCAACAGCCATCTGTTTTCATGCTTTCTATCATCAACCTTGTTTTTCTATTCCTTTTTGGTGTAGAGCCTCTGGCTAAATATTTCTCAAAAAAAATACTTTTTCGACAAGCTCAACGCCGCGCTT
>JAGLYY010000040.1 GCA_023131935.1 Spirochaetales bacterium
AATTATCCATAAAGATCCGGCTGAGGATTTCTATTAACCTGTCTTCATTCAGAGGTTTTACAAGATATTCAACCGCCTGAGTATCTGTTGCCCTGTCAATGGTTTTACGATCACCGCTGGCGGTTAAAAACACCACGGGGATATGCCTTTTTTGCAGGATCATCCGGGTGGTTTCAATCCCATCCAGGTCTCCTTTAATATTTATATCCATTAATACCAGATCTACAGGCTGTTTATCGATGACATCCAGGGCTTCCTTGCCGTCTGAGACGATCCCCGCAATCTGATATCCAAGATTAATAAGCTGCAATTCCAGATCCATAGCGACGA
Source organism: Spirochaetales bacterium (assembly GCA_023131935.1). Taxonomy (GTDB): domain Bacteria; phylum Spirochaetota; class Spirochaetia; order JAGLYY01; family JAGLYY01; genus JAGLYY01. The sequence goes on from JAGLYY010000040.1 coordinate 331, forward strand.
TTGACTCATCTTCAACGATAAGAATCTGCTTTTTTTCCATCTCAAGGCTCCAGGGGAAAACAGATACTATAGTATAATAGCTTGAGGTTGAAAATGAAAATTTTCTTCTTTTCGACAAGGGCAACCAGGGTTATACTCAAGCCAGCAGTTCTATTTATTACCCATTTGATTCGTTTGCTTCGCCCGGTTCCCGCGGAAACCTTCAGAAAAAAAGAAGGTTTCGCTACAAACCGGCAATAAATCAGGCAAATTGATTTGGCAATATCTCATTTTTTATCTAATTCTATCCGACTGTATCATAATCGGGGCTAAAATGAGAATTGCTGTACTCAAGCGGAAATAATCCCTTTATCAGGAGGATAACGGTGTATCTCAGTTTCTCCATTTTGCTCGCGGTGGCTCCGGCAATCGTCCTTGTTGTATACTACTACCGGCAGGATAATAAACGGCCGGAACCGAAAAGGTTAATTCTCCGGATATTTGCTCTTGGAATTCTCAGTATCATCCCTTCAGTCTTCCTGGAAATTATTATTACCTCCCTGAGCTCCCTGCTGGCAGTTTATCCTGTAATTCACGCGGCTTTTCAGGCTTTTATCGTTGCCGCTCTTGTCGAAGAACTGATGAAATTTCTGGTAATTCGTTACTTTGCGTTCCCCAGAGCAGAATTTGATGAAGTTCTCGATGGGATTATCTACGGGGTTGTTGCCAGTCTGGGTTTCGCCTGCCTTGAAAATATTGTTTATGTTATCGGAGGAGGCTTCCAGACAGCTTTAATCCGGGCATTTACATCGGTCCCTCTCCATGCCTTCGCGTCCGGACTCATGGGATTTTACATCGGGAAAGCCCGTTTTGCCAAATCAAAGAGTGAAAGGAATAAATTAATGACCAGGGGGCTGCTTATTGCTGTAATGATCCATGGGACCTATGATTTCCTGTTATTCAGTACCCCTTTCTGGGGATTTCTTCCCGTTCTGCTCATCATACCTCTGTTAATCGGCAGTTATAAAGCTCTTCAGAACAGGATTTCTATTGCAAAAGAACTTGATAACTTTCGATGAAACGCTTTTCCTGATCTGTGGAAATTCTCTCACTTTTACGGTACACTATGCGAAAGAGTCCAATTATCAGGAGAAGAACATGAACGCGAAGGAAATAGAGCTTTTTAAGAATCTAATAAGCACCATAGAGGGAGCACCCTATCCCGTTGATTGGGAAAACGAGCTTTATCAGATATGGTTTGAACATTCAAAAGAGACCGTGAACGATGCCCTGGCTTACTTGAATACCCACTATCCCGACAAAGAAGAGGAATAAGGCAATATATATGAGCACAGTTGTTTCTACTCATGATCTAACCAAGTATTACGGGAGAACGCCCGGCATTATTGATATTAGCCTCTCAATTCGGGAAGGCGAAATGTTCGGCCTCATCGGCCCTCAGGGTGCGGGAAAAACGACCTTGATCCGATCTCTTCTCGGGTTATTGAAATGTGGTAACGGGGAGATATCTATCTTTGGACTGGATTTGATGATGGACAGAAAGGAGATTCTCACTGATATCGGATATGTTCCAATGTCTCCCTCCTTTTATCCCTGGATGACTGTTGATGAAGTCCTCACCTATGCATCAAGTTTTTTCAAAAAGGAGACCGGAGAAAAGGAACTTCTTGCCCTTTTTAATCTGAAAAGTGATAAAAAGATCGAAACCCTTTCCTCCGGAGAGCTAAAGGCCCTTTCTCTCGTGCAAAGCCTCATGCATGAACCAAAATTGCTCCTATTAGACGAACCCACAAAGGGGTTGGATCCCATGATGAAAGAACGGGCGTATGAGCTATTAAAAAAATCAAACGCCCACGGGACAACGATATTATTATCCTCAGAAAGTATTCCTGAGGTCCAGAGACTCTGCCGGCGGGTGGGGATTATGAAACAGGGCAGAATGCTCAACACGGAAGATATGAAAACCTTTAAGGAGAAGAAACTGAAAAAAATAATAATCTACTTTTCCCAGAAACCAGGGGTCACTAAATTCAAAAAAAAGAAAATTGGAAATCTTGTCGTAAAAAACAACATGCTTAAGTTCCTCTACACCGGCGAGATAAATGATATCCTCGCCCAGCTTTCCCAGGAGAACATAATAGATATCACCATAGAGCAGCCTGATATCAATGAGATGTTTCTTCATTATTTCAGGGATTAGGAGACTATAAATGAATCTTTTTCTTGTAGAACTAAAGGGCAACTTGCGATATTTTCTCGTCTGGATTGTGGTAGCGATCCTCTCCATAATATTCCTGTACCTCATATTTCCACGATTAACATCAGAAGGCCTGTCCATTCCTTGCATTACTCATTCGAACACTAACTGCACAGAATTTCCCGCTCTCTGCGGGGAATACTTCCGGGTACTCGGAATGTTTCTCACCAGCCTTTTCGCTGTTGTCCTCGCCAGCAGGCTTATAGCCCTGGAAGAGAGCCGGGGTACGGCTGAATTCCTTATGGTTCGCCCGGTATCCAGGGTCGTAATCTTCCTTCAGAAATACACAGCCTTTCTATTAATCCTGCTGTTATTTCACCTGGTCCTGTTATTAATAACTGTCATCATCACTCAGGCGTTTTCACCTGTAGATATCCCTCTTTCATTGTTTCTTACATTGATTTTCAATAGCCTGCTTCTTAGCTGTGCTACCGGCAGCATAGCTCTCTTCATTACCATGGTCCTACCAAAAAGGAAGAGTTCTCTTCCCATCGTCGTTGCCACTCTCATTTTGCTTTATATTATCAATCTGTTTTCTCATGGAGAGACAACTGCTCCTGTCTTCAGTTATTTAAGTCCCTTTTCCCTGGTCAATACAAATGTTGGGGCCTCTGACTATCATCTTGCCGGCGGGAAGATTTTCTATTTCATCGGAACAACTCTTTTCTTTACAGGACTTTCCTTAGCTGTTTTTACCCGGAAAGACATCCAGCAGCCATGGCATCACAAATAACCGGGAGATAATCTTATGGAAACAGGAGACAACCTTTCCCCCTTTGCCGGGCGGGTTATCCGGCTTATCCAGGAAATTCCCCCAGGCAAAGTTGCTACTTACGGCCAGATTGCCTTTATGGCAGGATCCCCCCGTGGGGCTCGTCAGGTGGCAAGGATCCTTCATTC
>JAGLYY010000400.1 GCA_023131935.1 Spirochaetales bacterium
TTTCTATATCTTTTCTGATGATGAAGACAATCTTTCCAAAACCTGCTTTGATGGCATCATAAATGGAGTAATCGATGACAATTTCACCGTTTGGACCCACAGGATCGATCTGTTTCAAACCACCATACCGGCTTCCCATTCCCGCGGCCATAACGACTAATGTCGGTGTCATAATAAAACTCCTCATTTTCCGGTTTGCTATAACAAAAAATTATAACGATTTCTAAAAAGTTGTATACTATAAAAAGTAACTGTTATTACACCCTTGGAGGCAGCTAATGTCAAAGATAGAGCGGCATTTTTTACCATTCAGAAAAAATATTATTGGAATCGACAGTACTTTTACTACCCCCTATGGTGAAATGCCTCTTGTTTACGCGGATTGGATCGCAAGCGGCAGATTGTACGGGCCTATAGAGAAACGGATACAGGAAATTATCGGCCCTATGGTTGGGAACACCCATTCCGAATCTACCGAAACCGGCCGGGCCATGACCCATGCCTATCACCTTGCCCACAAAATCATCAAAGAACATGTGAATGCCGGCGAGAAAGATGTAATCATCACCGCGGGATTTGGCATGACCGCTGTGGTAAACAAACTTCAGCGAATTCTGGGATTAAAGGTCCCTGATCATCTGCTGACCTTAAATTTTTCCGATGGACTGCCCGGAGAGCGGTTATTTAAAACCGAGGATGAAATCCGTCCTGTGGTTTTTGTTACCCATATGGAACACCATTCGAACCATACCTCCTGGCTGGAGACGATCGCCGACGTTATTGTGTTACAGCCTGATGAAAATCTTGAGGTTAACCCTGAGGAACTTGAAAGGCAGCTTTCGAAATATAAAAACAGGAAGACGAAGATAGGAGCTTTTTCCGCCTGCTCCAATGTGACAGGGCTATTCCCCCCCTACCGGGAACTTGCAAGAATAATGCACCGCCACGGAGGAATAGTCTTCATCGATTTCGCTGCCGCGGCCCCTTATGTTGATATTGACATGCATCCGGAAAACGATCCCGATGGTTATCTCGATGGTATATATTTCTCACCCCATAAATTCCTGGGAGGACCGGGCGCCTCGGGAGTTTTAATTTTCAATTCCGATCTCTACAACTGTAAGGTCCCCGACCATCCCGGCGGCGGCACGGTGAGCTGGACAAACCGGTGGGAGGTAAGAAATTACTTTACCGATATCGAAGCAAGGGAAGATGGCGGGACCCCGGGATTCCTCCAGGCTATGCGTACCGCTCTGGCCATCGATCTCAAGAATTCCATGGGTACCGGGAATATTGCCGCAAGGGAGAGGGAGCTCGTAGACAGGGCGTTAAACCGCCTGCGGTACATTCCGGAAATTCATATCTTTGCCGACAACAATAATGAGCGGATTGGAGCAATCTCATTCTACGTCGAGGACATACAGCACGAGTTGGTTGTACGCCTTCTCAACGACCGTTTCGGTATTCAGGTCCGTGGGGGATGTTCCTGTGCCGGCACGTATGGCCACTACCTTCTCGAT
>JAGLYY010000401.1 GCA_023131935.1 Spirochaetales bacterium
AAACCGGGATGGGTACGTATCTCTCTTCATCCTACTATGACCGATAAGGAACTGGACTATATCCTGGAAGCGATAGAAGAAGTAATAGCGAACAGGAACGAATGGGCAGAGGATTATTATTACACTGAAGAAAGCGGGCAATTTATCCATAAGAGCTGTCCCGCTCCCGTTGAAGAGGATTTCAGGAGCTGGTTCAAGCTATAACTTCATTATGATTCAGGTGTGCCTATTACCTCGATTTTTGTCAGATGCCGCGTGTTTCTATCAACAACCCGGTACGTTATTTTTTCCTCTTTGTAGACTGTATCAATAGCTGGAATTTTACCAAGTTTCTCCATGAGGAATCCCCCGACCGTTTCATAATGCCCGGGACGGATATGGATTCCTGTCTCATGATAAAACTCCTCAAGATCTGTCGTTCCGGCAACGAGGTAATGTCCACTTCCGAGGACCTGGATGTCCTGCCTTTCGGTATACCCGCTGCCGGGGATGGATCCGATAATCTTTCCCGCGATTTCTGAGGGAGTTACAATACCGGAAATTGCACCATATTCATCGGAGAGAAAAACAACTTCAAGATCTTTTAGATTCATTTCAAGGAGCAGGTCTGAGATTCGTTTGGTATCCGGATAAAACACTGCTTCCTGAATTCTATCTTTCAAAGAAGGGGTTTCTGTGCTTAGTAAAGTTTCTACATCCACATAACCCACCATATTGTCTGTCCTGTGTCCATGGACAGGAATAAACCGTCGGTTTGTTTTCAGGCTGAGGGCAACAATTTCCTGTATGTTCTGGTCCCGGTGACAGACAGGATAACGGTGGTAAGGAATCATCACTTCCCTGGCGAGGGTTCCCCTGAAGTCAAAAATATCATCAAAAAAACGTCCATCTGTGTAATTCACCCCGGCTTCTTTACAGGTAAGCCGGATAAGCAGTTTAAAATCATCCCGGGATTGGGGCATTTTATTATGCCCTTTAGTCTGTCCTGTTACCAAAAGAATGAAAGAGACGATACCGTTGAGGACCCAGGAGACAGGGAGGAAAAGGTAGTGAAATACTGTCAGAAGAGGGCTTGCCAGGAGGCTTAGAGAATCAGCATATTGCCTGAAGAGAGTTTTAGGGAAAATCTCAGAGAAAATGAGGAGGATTAAGCTTAAGGCGATATTTGCCAGCCAGGCGCTGCCGGCCCACCCCATATCCCGAAGATAAGCATTTAAGATTACTGAGGCAGTTACTATCGAAATATTGGTACCAATCAGGGTTGTCCCAAGAAGCCGCTCAGGTTTGCGGAGCATGTATTCAGCAGCCCGGGCAGATAACTCCCCCCGTTCCCGCCGGGAAAAAATCTTGAGCCGGTCCGCGGAAAAAAGACCCGTTTCCATCCCCGAAAAAAAACCCGAGACAATGACGCATATAAGAATGATGAACAGAATACTCACTTGTCTTCTCCCACATCAAGTTCAATGATCTTGCGATTGCTCGCTTTATTAATCTTGATTTTAAGCCCGGAAAAAGTGAGTTCCGTTCCTGGAGATGGGATTTCCCCAAGGGCTTCAAGAACAATGCCCGCTATTGTGTGGCTTTCGGTTTCGATATCGATATTGAATAATTCTTCAAGAATTTCTATGGGTAAGGAACCGGGAACCGAATACCAGCCCTCTCCGGTTTCAGTAATCTTTCCCTCCCGGCCGGGATAAAAAAATCTGAGTAACTCCTCAATGAGAATTTGAAAAGTTATGACCCCTGCAGTACCGCCATACTCATCAACAAGAAGGGCAACTTCAGTACCGGTTTCTCTCATTTCAGTCATCAATTCGGTGAGGTCTTTGGTGTGAGGTACGATATGGAAACTTCTGATAAGGGATTTTAAAGGTGGTATGGAGGATGAGAGGAATTTTACCTTCAGAAGATCCTTAATCTCTAAAAAACCATCAGGGTGATCGATATCTTCCTGATATACCATGATATAAGAGCCAATCCGTAAGACCTTGTTGTTTTCTATTCCCCGGAGTACCTCCTCAGTTTCGATAGAGGAGCTTATGCCTTCAATGTTATTTCGGGGGATCATGATATCAACTGCCGATTTTTCTTTGAAGGAGAAATAGGACTTAAATAGATGATATTCGGACCGGTCAATTTTCTGTTGATTAATACCAAAGTGTACCACGTTTAAAATGGTTGCTTCCTTGCGATCTGGGATATCCTCAAACTTGCTGGGGAATAAACGCAGAAGTACGTATGTTACACCGTTTAAGAGCAGCCGTAGAGGTGTTAGAAACCGGTGAAGATAAAAGAGGGCCGGAGCCGATAACCTCACGAATCCCCGGGAGTGCCTGATCGCGATGTTTTTTGGAGTCATCTCCCCAACTAACAGAAGAATGAGCGTTATAATGATGATAGAAAAAAGCTCTGATTTGCCGGAAAAGATATCTCTGCCAAGGGATTCACCGATGGAGGCGGTGAATATGTTAACAAGCATGTTCCCTGTCAGAATGGTTATAAGCATCTGATTTTGAGTAGAGAACAGAGACTCCAAGATCCGCAGTAAATAGGAGGAGCTCTTTTTTCTTAACGAGTCCCGTTCAAGCCCGGTCAGGGAGAAAAAGGCGGTCTCGGAACCTGAAAAAAAGGCTGAAAGGAGAAGAAGAATTGAAAGAATGATTAATTGTATTATACTGTCTTCGTCCATCTATTAGTTAGAGAGATTGATAGCCGTCATTGATGTTTCGAATCATATAGGAGATATTAGCGGGAGGGAACCGGAATGTCAAGTGATCATTATGTTATCGCCCTCGATGTGGGGGGCTCATCAGTAAAAAGCGGAATAGTGTCGGGGAAAGGGGAAGTTGCCCATGTTACCTTTACCAGGGTAAATAGTCAGAGTTCGGCAGAAGTGATCTTAGGTAGCTTCATTCAGATAATTGACGATCATCTTGCCAGCCTGTCTTCTTCCCGGGGTGCCATGCCGGGGGGGATAACCTTTGGATTTCCCGGACCCTTTGAATACGATGAGGGAATATGCAGGATCAAAGGGCTTGCCAAGTACGAATCTCTGTATGGTGTTAATATCAAGACCTATCTGAATGACCGGTACAGCAGCAAATTCCATCTCCTCTTCCGGAACGATGCTGAAGCCGCAATTATTGGTGAAGCGAAATTCGGTTCAGGACGATCTTACCGGAAACTGATAGGAATTACCCTCGGAACCGGAATTGGATCGGCCTTTCTTGATAATGGCTCAGTTCTAAAGGAGGGTCGAGGCATCCCTATGGGAGGAAAGCTCCATCCTGTTTACTACAAGGGTGCGTGTGCGGATGATCTGTTTTCTACTCGGGGGCTATTAAAACGCTTGAAAGAATCAGCGCTTTCCTGTGCTACTCCGGCGGAGGCTTGTACCGAGGCCTTGAAAGGTGATGAAGAGTGTCTGGCTGTCTACAGGAATTTTGCCGCCGATCTTTCGGAATTCTTAAATCCGTTTATTGCGGATTTTCATGCAGAGGCTGTTCTCGTATTGGGTGGAATAGCGGGGGCGTTCCCCCTGTTCCGGGATATATTTAAGGAAGTACTTACCGTACCGGCAATAGCCGGGACCCTGGGGACAAAAGCGGCGCTCCTTGGGGCTGCCGAGTTGTTCTTTGGAATCAGGGGAACTTAATAATAAACTCACTACCCTTTGCTGTTGTTGTATTGATCTGCCCTTTGAGCTGACCAACAAACAGGGATACAAGATCAAGTCCGGTGGAGGATATGAAGCGCTCCGCTCCCGAATCTATCCACTTTCCGTTATCTCTAAAGATGAGAACATTTCCTTCTTCCCCTCGCGTTAAGGAAATATGTATCTCCCCCCGTGCTATTCCCTGGAAGGCGTGTTTCAGGCTATTCATGAAAAGTTCGGTAATTATTAATCCAATGATACCCGCCTTTTTCGAGGGGAAAGGGAGGGGAGGAATATCGATAATCGTATTGATTTGCCTTTTATCCGCGGCATAACTTGAAAGCAGATCGGAACAGAGATTTCTGATGTAGGACTCCATGTTGTCAATGTCCCCTGAACCGGAGAGATTCAGTTTTTCATGTACAAGGCAAATTGCCCGAATCTTGTACCTCACTTCATCAAGAATCTCCAATGTCCCGGGATCATCGCATTGGGCCTGGTAGATACTTATCAGACTCGCGATTGACGCCAGGTTGTTTTTTATCCGGTGGTTGGATTCAGAAAGGCGAAGGGTGAGAGTCGCGATATCAGATGGTACTGATACTGCTTGTTGAGGGATACGACGCTTCCTGTCAGATGTAATCTTTAACTCACGATCATATCTTTTCCCCATCTTGATAATCTCGGATTCAATATCTTCTCTGATATCAATTGGTTCGAGGACCTGTATGGAAGATCCAAACCGAAGCAGCTTTTGCCGGAGGCAAAGGGAATTTTCCATTATGATCTGGCATAAATATGTTTGGTCATCAATTTTGCTTATAAGGATATTTTCATCTGTAATTCCTGAGAGGGCATTCAATGTCGTATTATTAAAAATCTTAAGGCTTACCTGAATGAATTGCTTCCAATCACCTTCACCGGGAGTGGTAAAAGGACATTCGGCAGGCTTCTGGAGGATTTTCACATCCTCCTTTTTTTTAAGGAGATCATGAACCGTTACATTATGGAGGAAGAAAGTACACCGTTTTCTCGTTGC
>JAGLYY010000402.1 GCA_023131935.1 Spirochaetales bacterium
TCTTTCTTTCGATGTGGATGAAAGATTCGGTTGCAAGAGCTTCAGTAACCTTCTCAAATGCCTGTAGATATTCGAGACAATTCTCATCTTGAGATTCTTCCATGGTATCCGCGAATTCAAACATCTTTCCGGCAAAAACAGGAAATAATTGTTTCAGGGAGAAACCCATTTTTCTAATCGCGCTAATCAGGTGATTGTTCTGTACATCCATCCTGTCTCCAAGCATTTGAAGGGAAAGGAGGATATCCATGCATTCGAACAGGGTGAGGGTAAGTTGTCGATCTTTATAATTGTCCTGAACATAGATTCGGTAATCTTCCTCCCAGAGGGGGATGTACTGGCTCAATTCATCAATATATCTGCCGGCAGTTGATCTATGAATACCCAGGCGCCTGGCAATATCTGATCGCCGCATCCCTTCGGGATGTGATTTCAAAAGAAGTTCGAGCTGAAGAAGCCGTGCGCTTTTTTTAATTGATGATTCCATACTCACTCCATAATTTTTTTTGCAATTGCTCATATTCTAACTCCTCTATGTTGCATAACCCGCAACAGGCAAAAAGGATAAATTAGAGAAAAATTTGGAATAAAGTATATTGGATATTATGAATATAATAGATAATATAATTATAGTAAACACCTTTCTCATGAGAGAATATTTTTTTATTCCAGGATCGAATACTTGTCCCCGGGCAAAAGATTGGGCCAGAAAAACCTACAGCAAATACAGTGATGTCAACATAATTGTTGGAGCGAAGAGGCGAAAATTGCTGAACAATTGCTCCTGTTAAGATATACTCTTTCACTACAAGCATATCGCTGTTTATGAAACGGGGTCTTCCATGAAATCAATTGTTCTGGCAGAGAAACCAAGTGTTGGCAGAGAAATCGCCCGGGTATTAGGGTGCAGGCAAAAGACAAAAAGTCTTATCGAAGGGGATAAATACATCGTTACCTGGGCCATGGGACACCTGGCGGAACTGGCGGATCCAAAAGAGTACGATGACCGATATAAAACCTGGGCTCTCGAGTACCTTCCCATGCTGCCGGACAGGATGAAACACAAGGTTATCAGGAAAACTTCCCATCAATTCAGAGCTATTAAAGAATTGCTCCACCGGAAGGATGTGAATAATCTCATCATTGCCACCGACGCGGGGAGAGAGGGAGAACTTGTTGCCAGGTTGATTATGCGCTTAGGGGGGTGGAAAGGTCCTTTTCAGCGTTTGTGGATCAGTTCCCAGACCGATAGCGCGATAAAAGAAGGGTTCCGGAATCTGCGCAATGGCCGGGAATATGACAATCTTTTCCGGGCGGCGGAGTGCAGGGCGGAAGCAGACTGGATTATCGGATTAAACGCGACCCGTGCTTTAAGCTGTAAATATGATGTAAGGCTCTCCGCGGGAAGAGTCCAGACCCCGACCCTTGCCATGATCACAGCAAGAGAGGAGGAAATAAAAAAATTCATCCCTGTGGCATTCTGGACTGTGGAGGCCGATTTCGGGCCATTTACCGGGACCTGGCAGGGCAGTAAGGGTAATACCCGGCTGAAAGAGGAGGCCTCTGCCCGCGAGATTGCCGGGAAAGTATCGGGTAAAGTTGGCCATCTTACTAAAGTTGCGAAGAAAGAAAAGAGGATAAACCCTCCCTCGGCCTATGACCTTACCGCGCTTCAGCGGGACGCGAATAATCACCTGGGGTTTTCAGCGAAGAAGACCCTTCAGGTGCTTCAGGGATTATACGAAAGACATAAGATTGTCACCTATCCAAGAACAGATTCCCGGTTTATTACGGAGGATATGGTACCAACGCTCCGGGACCGTCTTAAAGCCCTGTCTGAATCCCCATTAAGACCTCATGCAGAGAATTTGTTACGGGGGGAAATCAAGCCGGGAAAAAACCTGGTAAATAACGCGAAGGTAACCGATCATCACGCGATTATACCAACCGAAGAAAAGGTAAGAATGGAGAGGCTAAGTGGTGATGAACGGGCCCTGTGGAACCTGATTGCCGGACGTTACCTCGAAGTACTCTCCCCGCCTTACCGTTATGAAAGCATATCGATTACTGCCGAAGTAGAAGGGGAAAGATTCATTGCCCGGGGAACTAAAGAGATTGCCGCGGGATGGAAGGGTATCATGAAGAACCTTCATGTTGGGATTGATGAGGATGAAGAGGATTTGCCGGTTCAGAGATTTAAAGAGCTGGAAGAGGGAGATTCCTGTACTGTAGAAAAGATTTCGGTGAAACAGGGGCAGACAAAACCTCCCGCGCGATACACCGAAGCCACTCTTCTGGGAGCGATGGAGAATCCCCAGAAGTTTCTATCCGATGAAAGTTTAAAAAAATCGATAGAGAAGGGTGGTCTTGGGACTCCGGCAACCCGGGCAGATATTATCGAAAAAATCATTTCCAATTATTATGTTGAACGGGATGGCCGGCAGCTTATTCCCACGGCCCGGGGGGTTGAACTGATAGACCTGGTTCCGGACCAGTTTACCTCACCTGAATTAACAGCCCGTTGGGAGCAGCGTCTAGACTGTATTTCCCTTGGACAGGAGAAAGGATCCGTTTTTATTAAGGATATCCGGGAAAATGCCAAAGACCTCATTCAAACTATAAAAGAGAGTAAAAAAGAGTACAAACCCCGGGACCCGAGCGGTAAGAAATGCCCCATGTGCGGCAAAGTGATGATTCAGACAAAAGACCGCAGAGGCAGGAAAGTCCTGGTATGCCATTCATTGAGCTGCGGATATGAAGAAAACCTTGACCAAAGGGCAGGGGAGTCACGCCGCCCAGGCAGGCGGGAACAGGCTATGAATAAACGGCTTATCCAGGAATTTTCAGATAAATCAAAGGAAACCTCCAGCTTTGCCGACCTGATAAAAGCCGCTCAGGAACGGAAAAAGAAGAAGGAATAAAAAGATAGGAAAATTCTACAAAACGTGCTATTAAGGAGACACGTTCAATTCTTGACATCTGCTATCTCCTGGTCCATCTTTAAGGAGAGAAATTCAAATCATCTGTTTAAGGAATATGCATGAAGAAACTACGTCCCACCGATATGAAAGATTGGGAAATTGCTGAAGCTGCCGAAGAATCAATGAAGACTGTTTATGACCTTGCCGGGGAACTTGGGGTCCTGAAAGAGGAGCTCTTTCCCTATGGTCATTATATTGGAAAGCTCGATTACACGAGTATTCTGAACCGGCTCGAATCCCGGCCCAACGGGAAATATATAGAGGTAACCGCTATAACCCCAACTCCTCGTGGGGAGGGAAAAACAACCACCACAATGGGACTCGTGGAAGGCCTTGGAAAGATAGGAAAAAAGGTTATCGGCGCAATCCGGCAGCCCTCCGGAGGGCCAACCTTCAACATTAAAGGCTCCGCTGCCGGGGGTGGTCTCGCGCAGTGTATCCCCCTGGCCGATTTCAGCCTGGGCCTGACCGGAGATGTTGACGCGATTACGAATGCCCACAACCTGGCGATGGTTGCCCTCACCAGCAGGATGCAGCATGAGTTCAATTATGGTGACAAAACCCTCGAAAAGAAGAAATTAAAACGGCTGAATATCGATCCGGGGAATGTTGAAATCAAATGGGCTATCGATTTTGCTGCCCAGGCTTTGCGGGATATCATTATTGGTATCGGCGGCAAGATGGATGGGTTCATGATGAAGAGCGGTTTTCAAATTACCGTTTCTTCCGAGATCATGGCTATCCTCGCTGTAGCGACAAGTTTAAAAGATATGCGGGAGCGGATTGGAAAGATGGTTGTAGCCTATGATAAGCGGCGCAACCCGATTACTACCGCTGACCTGGAAGTGGATGGGGCTATGACCGCGCTGATGAGCCGGGCTATAAATCCGAACCTGATGCAAACCATCGAAGGACAACCGGTCCTCGTTCATGCCGGACCCTTCGCGAATATCGCCATCGGCCAGTCCTCTATCATTGCCGATAAACTTGGACTGAAACTTGCCGATTACCACATCACCGAGAGCGGGTTCGGCGCGGATATAGGATTTGAAAAGTTCTGGAATCTGAAATGCCGTTTCAGCGGATTGAAACCTGACTGTTCCGTTATCGTCACCACCGTGCGGGCTATGAAGATGCATGGTGGAGGTCCCAAAGTTGTTCCCGGGAAACCTCTCGAAAAAGCATACATCGAGCAGAACACCGCTCTCGTAGAGAAAGGAGTCGAAAACCTTATTGCTCACATAGAAACAGTGAAATTGAGCGGCATCCCCGCGATAGTCTGTATCAACCACTTTTACACCGATACCGATGAAGAGATAGCCATTATCCGTAAGGCATCTGAAGCCGCGGGCGCCCGGGTAGCAGTTTCCCGCCATTGGGAATTTGGGGGTGAAGGAGCAATGGAACTTGCGGAGATGGTTGTAGAGGCAGCCGAAGAAGCTCATGAGATGAAGTTTCTCTACGAAGAGGATCTTCCCCTGCGGGACAAGATTCTCCGGATCGCCACCGGGGTATATGGGGCGGATGGAGTCAGTTTCACCACTGAAGTAGAGGAGAAGATAAGAAAAATCGAGGAAGATCCTGAACTGAAAAACCTGGGACCATGTATGGCGAAGACTCATCTCAGTCTTTCCCACGATCCCGGGATAAAGGGGCGGCCGAAGGGATGGACCCTCCCGATTAAAGATGTTCTCTTATTCCGGGGAGCCGGTTTTATTGTACCTGTTGCCGGGGACATCAAGCTCATGCCGGGGACCGCCTCAGATCCTGCTTACCGGAGAATCGATATCGATGTGGAAACCGGTAGAGTGAAGGGTCTCTTTTAAATCCCGATGGAGGGAAGTCAATGGGTAGATTATTACAGCTCTATATTGCCGGAACAAAACAGAATGACGGAAAAACCACTCTTGCCCTTGGCTTGTTCAACATCCTGAAGGATTCTTATCCCGGGTTGGGATACTGTAAGCCTGTAGGGCAGCAGTTCAGGATCATAGATAACAAGAAAATCGATAAAGATGTGGTCTTGATGAATGAAATATTTCAACTGGAAGCCAATATTCAGGACATGAGTCCTGTTGCCGTGCCAAAAGGATTTACCGAAGAATTTATCTTAAATGGTGATACCCAGCACCTCGATGAGAACATCGTAGCTGCTTTTGAGAGGGCAAAGAAAAACAGGGACCTCATCATCATCGAAGGGACCGGGCATGCCGGCGTAGGCGCGGTTTTTGATTTATCCAATGCCGATGTTGCTCAACTGATAAAATCACC
>JAGLYY010000403.1 GCA_023131935.1 Spirochaetales bacterium
TCTGTTCTGTTCATTACCCACGATTTGGGAATTGTCGCGGAAATATGTGACCGGGTAACAGTAATGTATGCCGGGGACGCGTGCGAAACCACTTCAGTAAAAGAGCTGTTTAAAAATCCCCTCCATCCATACACAAAGGGTTTGTTAAATTCAGTTCCGAAAGCGGACCAGGTAGAAAAACTGCAAACAATTCCCGGAACGGTACCAAACCTGATAACCCCGCCCAGCGGCTGCAGGTTTCATCCCCGTTGCCCTTTTATCATGGATATTTGCAGAAATGAAAAACCTGAAACAATCGAGATGGCTGAAGGGCATACAGTAGCATGTCACCTCTATAGGAATAAGAAATAATGAGTACGAATAACACGCTTATCGATATACGGTCGTTAAAAAAATACTATCCCGTAAAAGGGGGAGTATTTAAAAGGCATATTGCCGATGTAAAGGCGGTAGATGATGTTGATTTTAAAATAAAAAAGGGCGAATGTATCGGGCTGGTTGGAGAATCAGGTTGTGGAAAAACCACCCTGGGCAAGACTCTGTTACGCCTTCATGGATCCACCAGCGGCCGTATTTATTTTGATCAACCCGAAAAAGAGGTTAAAGAACTGGAGAAGCTCCTGGCGTCAGAAGATCATCATGATCGACTGAAAGGGCATAAGCTGCGCAAAAAACTTGACCTTACATCATTTTCAAAAAGAAAACTGATGGGCTTGCGAAAGAGGCTTCAAATCGTTTTTCAGGACCCTTCGAACTCTCTTAACCCACGAATGCTTGTCAAACATATTGTAGGCGAGCCTCTGGTTGCCCAAAAATTAGCAACCGGTGTAGATTTAGAACAGAGGATCTTAAAGCTCCTCGATACCGTCGGGTTAGGTGAAATGCACATGATGCGGTACCCTCACGAGTTCTCCGGAGGACAAAGGCAGCGGATCGCGATTGCGAGGGCCCTGGCAACAAGCCCCGATTTCATTCTAATGGATGAACCTACATCCGCTCTGGATGTATCGGTACAAGCCCAGATCCTGAATCTTCTTAAGACACTTCAGACTGAGCTTGGCCTCACTTACCTCTTTGTTACCCACCACCTTCTTGTCGTAAAGTATATTAGCGACAGAATCGCGGTAATGTACCTGGGGAAAATAGTCGAAACGGGAAAGACCAGGGACATTTTCGACAATCCACGGCACCCCTACACCAAGGCTCTTCTCTCAGCGATTCCAGTACCGGATCCTGAAACAGGAATAGAAAAAATCATTCTCACCGGTGATGTACCAAACCCCATCGATCCCCCATCGGGCTGCAGGTTCCACCCAAGGTGCTCGTTTGCAAAAGATTACTGCAAAGAATCTGTTCCCATGCTTGAGGATTCCGGAAATGAACACCTGATAGCCTGTCACCGCTGGAAAGAGATCTAATTTCAATTCGTTCACTTCCTCTCCAGGTTGTTCCGTTTTTAAAAAAATGGAACAACCTTTTTTTATCATTCTTTTATCATAACTGTTCAGGTAGATAGAATGCAGGTTTGGAAGGCTGAAGGCATTGCCGGATCATCCTTTTTCGAGTAAAATAATAGAGCAATTCTCATTTTGACATAGATTATGACACAGCCGGATAGAATTGACAAAGCA
>JAGLYY010000404.1 GCA_023131935.1 Spirochaetales bacterium
CACCATTAAGCCTGTGTGGTTCTTTGAACCAGTATCTTTTCCTCCGTTCCTTTGCATAATCAAAGTGGTATGCGGTTGAGATTACAAGGAAAATCCAAAACGTAATAGCAATCAGTTCCTCATATATCACTAAAAAATCTAGAAACGCTAACAACAATAATAACATAATTAAATGATAGTGAAAGTTATCTCGGAGTGCAACCCGGCAATGATCATCATGTCTGATACACACTTTAAACATACGAATGAATCGACCTCGTAGACTTTTGTAAGAAGTCGCGCTCCTCCAGAAGCAGACGGTACTCGACGCTGTCCGAAAGAGCCTGCCAGGAGGCTTCAATGATATTTTCAGAAACGCCTATGGTATTCCATTTCTCACTTCCGTTGCTGGATTCAATGAGCACACGGACGCGGGCCGTTGTCCCTTCCCCTGTGGAAAGGACCCTGACCTTGTAATCTACCAGCTTTACATCCTGCAGAACGGGGTATGTCTCATACAGGGCCTTGCGCATTGCATTATCCAGGGCGTTGACGGGACCGTCTCCTGTTGCCGCGGTGTGTTCCTCCCGTCCGCCTACTGTCATCCTAACAGTGGCTTCGCTCGTCATGCTGCCGTCACGCCTCTTCCCAGAAACCACATGGTACTCTATAAGCTCAAAATGAGTCACATGCTGGCCCAGGCTCCTCCTCATCACGAGCTCAAATGAAGCCTCCGCTGCTCCGTAGTCATACCCCTCATTTTCGAGGTATTTTAGTTTGGATACAATCTCTTTCAGCTGCGGCGAGTTCTCTGACAGTTCCACTCCGAAATCCCTTGCCTTCCATAAAACATTGCTCTTCCCCGCCTGATCGGAAAGGAGTACCTTCTGGGAATTCCCCACCTGCTCCGGACGGATGTGTTCGTAGGTGGCGGAGTTTTTCAGGATGGCGCTGACATGAATTCCTCCCTTGTGGGCAAAGGCGCTGTCCCCGACGAAGGGTTGTCTTTTGAAATGGGTGTGATTGGCCATCTCCGAAACAAATCTCGATACATCCTTCAGGTAAACAAGGTTCCCCTCCGGAATGCAGCTGTAACCTTTCTTGAGGACCAGGTCCGGTATGAGGGAAATCAGGTTGGCATTACCGCACCGCTCTCCGAGACCGTTTACCGTTCCCTGTACCTGTACCGCTCCATGCTCCACCGCCGCGAGGGAGTTTGCAACTGCACATTCGGAATCATTATGCGCGTGTATGCCGAGGGAGATGGAAAACATGCTGTTAACCCTCGCAGTCATAACAGATACTTCATCCGGAAGAGTCCCGCCATTGGTATCACACAGCACAATGATATCCGCGCCCCCTTCGGCTGCCGCGGCGAGGGCCCGCATGGTATATTCAGGATTATTCTTATAGCCGTCGAAGAAGTGCTCGGCATCGTAGATGACCCTGTCCACCCGCTGTTTTAAGTATTCAATGCTGCGGCGGATGATTTCGAGATTCTTTTCCAGATTAATCCCGAGGGCATCCGTAACATGGAGGTCCCAGGATTTACCGAAAACCGTTACCACCGGGGCTTCCGACATAAGCAGTTCCTGGAAGATTTTGTCAGATTCGGGGGTCTTCGCGGGATGGTGGGTTGCCCCGAAGGCCGCAATCCGGGCATTATCCAGCTTAAGTTTCCGGGCGGTCCTGAAGAATTCGGTATCCTTGGGATTCGCTCCGGGCCATCCCCCCTCAATACAGTGGACCCCGAGGTCGTCAAGTTTCAGGACAATCCTCAGTTTATCCTCCACCGAGAAGGATACATCATGACTCTGCGCCCCGTCCCGAAGGGTGGTGTCGTATATCTCTACCGACCGTATCTCCGGGGAAAATCCTTTTTCTTTCATCCGTGCCCCCTACAGGCTGACGACTGCCGCCGTAATTTCATCCCCCATCTCCCCGGTGGAGCAGACCGATTCACCGGAACGCGCTATGTCCCTTGTCCGCACCCCCCTCTCGAGTACCTTTTCAACCGCTGCCTCAATAGTCCGGGCGGCCTCTTCAAAGCCGAAACTGTGCCGCAGCATCATGGCTACAGAGAGAATCTGGGCCACCGGATTGGCAATCCCCTTCCCCGCGATATCAGGGGCGGAACCCCCTGCCGGCTCATAGAGACCGAACATCTCTCCGTTCAAGCTGGCGGACGGGAGCATCCCGAGGGAACCTGTCAGCATGGCTGCTTCGTCGGAGATGATGTCACCGAACATATTGCCGCACAACAGTACGTCAAACTGTCCTGGATCGCGGATAAGCTGCATCGCCGCATTATCGATGTAAAGGTGATTCAGGTAAATATCCGGGTAATCCGCGGATGTTTCTTCAACTACCCGCCGCCACAGGACCGATGATGAAAGGACATTTGCCTTGTCGATGGAGGTAACCTTTCTCTCTCTTCCGCCTGCTGCCTTGAAGGCGATCCCGGCTATCCGCCTGATCTCTTCCCTGGAGTAGACCATGGTATCATAATGTCTTTCATCTTCTCCGGATCCCTCGGATCCTTTGGGTGTGCCAAAGTAGATCCCTCCGATCAGCTCCCGTACACAAAGGATATCAAAGCCCTCCCCAAGTATCTCCCGCTTGAGGGGTGAAGCATCTTCGAGGCCTTTATGAATCTTTACAGGGC
>JAGLYY010000405.1 GCA_023131935.1 Spirochaetales bacterium
TTCTTTGCCAGCAGTTTTGCTGTATGCTTAATTACTTTTCCTGGCATTACACCATAAGTAAACAATAGAAATGCTGGTTTATCATTTACAGGTCCTAGGGAAAGAATAAAATCTTTAAAATAGGGTGGAAGTGTCAGATTATAAGTGGAGGAAGTAAAACCAAGTATGTCATAATCCTCAATCGCCGGCTTTTGAATATCTGTAATATTAACTAACTCAATTTCAGGAATTTGTTTCCTGAGGTATTCGCAAGCCAGTTTTGTATTTCCTGACGCCGAATAATAAAACAATGCGATTTTCATTTCGTCTTTTCCCTCGAACTTATTTCTTTAGATTCTTTATGTATGAATCCACCCATGCAATTTCAGCTTTTAATAAATAGACCGGTCGCTTCGCGACTTCAAACCGATGTTGGGGGCAATTAGCATCTTTCAAAAATTCCAAAAGATTTTCATATCCTTTTATTTTCTCCAGTAAATCATTACGGTATTTATTTAGTGATTCGCAAATCTTTTTAACCGGAAGGAGATTGCAATTATAGATACCTATATCAACTTGCCACCGTATATGCTCCCAGGAGCTTAAAAGGGTTACGATTTTATGTTTCAAGCATTCAGTTCCTTCTTTGCTTATTGAATACAGCTTTCGGAGTCGATTTTCCGGGCTTATTCTGTTTTCCCTTTCTACTAATCCATCCTTCTCTAGTTTTCGCAGTAACTTATAGATCGATGACATTGAAAGCTCGGTCCAAAAACGCATATCCCTGAATTTTACTTCTTGCTCTATTTTATAGGGGTGCATTGGTTCTTCAGAAAGAAGTCCCAACAATGCTGATTCTGCATTTGAGATTGTTTTCATAGGTTTTTCCTTTTATTGCGCAAAGCTCATATTGGATATATACAATATGGCATAGATAATATAACTTGTCAAGTTTTTTGGTATTGAGCCTTTTTCGCTGACGCCCGGCGTAATGCCCGGTTCATAGTGAAGGCTCTAACATTTCACTACAAAAGGAAGCCACCAACGATTTTTCACGAAGTGAAAATATCTCTTGTAGCTTTGCAGGTGGTCGTTCATAAAAGATTCTGTGTGGTTCGGCATGAGGCGAATTGAATAAAATTTCACCATATTCGGCACCTGGGTGCAAAAAAATGAATTCAAGATTGGTAATCTACTGTTATTTAAGATGGGTAGTGTAAGAAAAGTACTTCATTTAAGTTGGATTTCTGATAAGGTGGCACCATGTACATAAGATCCAATTTCCGGGAGAAGTTTTCCTCAATTTCGTTTCAACGAGCCATAGAGTATTACAGGGATGGACGGGTATTCTTTGAGGGAATACGCGGCGATTCTTACATCTTTACTGCCTTCGGTTCCGTTGATAATGAATACGAAGTACGAATTGCGTCATCAAAGGCGGACGGGGCATTTACAGCGCGTTGTACATGTCCCTTCGACTGGGGCGGTTACTGCAAGCACGTTGGCGCCGCTATCCTGGAGGGCCTTGAGACCGGTATTTTCAGGGAAGAAGTGGAAGATACTGCTCATTTTGGAAAAATCATCGATTTTCACTCTTCCGGGAACAAAGTACCCGATGAGAAAGATGTTTTCATCGATCTCTCATCCCAACGACAGAAGATAGCAGATCCTGATAATGACACACTGCAAGACATTATCGAAGCATCCGAACGGTTTCAGAGGACCACGCGGAATGCATACAGGTATCAGCTCGTATTCATCATCAAGAATGCTATGGACAATTACTATCTGAATAAAAGAATAGATTTGCTGACTATAATCCCGAAGCTGAGATATATTCGCAAGGATGGTAAGCCGGGACGTTTTGAACACTTTTCTCTCCCGAAGATGTCTGAAGAAGTTGACGGTTCTGCAAAACTCCTGCTTGCGAAGATACTGGAACATCCGGAAGGGGAAATTCCATTGGGGCAGTTGATTCCGTTCATACGCCGGAACCGTGATCTCACTATTTTCAAGGATGTGGGGAAAAAATACCTTGAAACTGAGTTTCGTGAGATTACCGGCATCGACCTCTCTTTTCAAATTTATTGTATCTACCATAAGCGGGAAGCCTTGTTTACTCCGGTAATCCGTCTGAATGAAAACGGTACAGAGAAGAGTGAATCTATCCCCGGGAAATTCCTCTACTCCGGCAAAGCCGGATTTACCACATATTTTTATACAAACAATTCGCCCATTATCTACTACACTGATTCCACCCGTTCCGGTATCGATCAGCTTGTCATGCTTGCCGGAGACGACACGGACTATTCGACGGATGAGATTTTCACCCTGCAATCGATCCTGGATCCCGAGCTCTTTACCATTTATCCTCCGGAGGGAAGGCTGCGCATTACCACCATCCTGCCTTCGGTGCGTTTATACTGTTCATCGGATAACCGGGGCACCTTAGTGTATCCCAGGTTTGTTTATGGTATCAGCGAGATCGGACATAAAGAGAAAGGATCGCATATTATTGGTGAAAAGAAGGGTCAGGATCAGATCATTTATCGCAGGAACGGGCAGTTTGAAGCAACCGCTCTGAACCGGCTGGAATATATCTTTGATACTCCAATTTATGGTGATAGCTTCGGCATCCCTTTCCCTTCTCTGCCGGAATTATTCCAGGCTTATGGGCGGGAACTACAAGACGCCGGTTTCGAGCTTTATATAAAAGAAAACGGGAAACCGGTTTCCCGCATAGTAAAAATCAATATCATCGCAAGCTCGGGGATCGATTGGCTGGATCTAAAGATCATGGGTGATGGCAAGCCGATTCCCACTGAAGCAATAGACCTCAATAGTGGATTGGTGCAAAACAAGGATTCATATACCTGGATTGACAGCGAGGTCCTTGCCAGGCTGCGATCGCTCTATAAACATGGAAAGGTGGGAAAGGAGTCGATAAAAATCAATCCTCTCAATTTCCCGGTAATAGAGGAGATAGATGAGTACATCGACGATTCCTGTGACGAGGGGTACGCAAGAATCCGGGCCGGCATTGCCCGGCTAAGAAAGGGATTTAATGCCAAAGGATTCACCAAGCCGAAGGGATTAAAGGCAAAGCTCCGTCCCTATCAGAAAGCCGGACTTTCATGGCTGCTTTTCCTCAAGGAATTCGACTTCGGCGGGATTTTGGCGGATGACATGGGTCTTGGAAAGACTCTGCAGGCCATCAGCCTCCTGGCGCAGTATGTAGATGAAGGTACGTCAGGACCGTTTCTGGTAGTAGCTCCCGTCTCCACCATATCCAACTGGATTCATGAATTCCAGCGTTTTTTCCCCTC
>JAGLYY010000406.1 GCA_023131935.1 Spirochaetales bacterium
GGAGATCGAATGGAAAGTTCTAATGTTTGATGAAAGCCAGGCTCTTAAGAATCCCTCAACGAAAAGCCATAAGGTCGTTCGTGAACTTCAGGCCAACCAGGTATTAGCTTTATCCGGCACACCGGTAGAAAACAACATTCAGGATCTGTGGAGTATTATGCGGATCATCAATCCCGGACTCCTCGGGAGCAGGAAGGATTTCCTGAGGCGGTATCGAAAACCCTTAGAGGATGGCAATAAGGAAACTATCGAAAGGCTTCGTCAATTGATCTATCCATTCATGCTGCGACGAACAAAAGGGCAGGTTGCTAAAGACCTCCCTCCCAAGGAGGAGTTCAGTATCCCGGTTACTCTTTCAGCAGCAGAAGAAAAATTCTACAAGGGCCTCAAGGAAACCCTCAGAAGTGAGGTAGAATCGATCCTCGCGTCGGAGGAACCATTCCGGGCGGGAATTGTCATCCTCGCTGCTTTATCCAAACTAAGGCAGGCAGCTATTGCTCCGAAGCTTGTTGGAGGTCCTGATAAGTCGAGTAAACTAGAAATGGTATTTGAAAAAATTCAGGAAGGGATATCCGAAGATCATAAAATACTCATATTCAGTCAGTACGTGAGGGTCCTGAAGATTCTTGAAGAACTCCTTGAGAAAGAATATATCGGTTATGCTTATCTCGATGGATCGGTCCCGAATAAAAAGCGGAAGAAAATCATTAAAGATTTCCAGGAGAACGGGGAAATAAAGGTATTCCTCATCAGCCTGAAGGCGGGAGGAGTCGGCATCAACCTTACCGAAGCGGATTATGTGTTTCTCGTTGATCCCTGGTGGAATCCCGCTGTCGAAGCCCAGGCCATCGACCGGACTCACCGGATCGGACAGACCAGACATGTCTTTGCTTACAAGTTCATCAGCGAAGGTACGGTGGAAGAAAAGATCCTTACGCTGCAGGAAAAGAAAAAAGAACTTGTGCGGAACATCATTAGTGAAGATACATCGATGTTCAAGAACCTTTCGCCGGATCAGATATTGGGATTGTTTGAGTAGATTTCAATTGAATATAGATCATCAGAGCAATTCTCATTTTGGCCTGAATTATAACATGGTTGGATAGAATAAAACCTAAAAATGAGAATAGCCAAATCATTTGGTATTGTTTCTTGCCGGTTGGTAGCGAAACCTTCTCCTTTTCCTGGAGGTCTTCGCGGGAACCGGTCGAAGCAAATAAGGCAAGTTGGCCATAATGAGAACTATTGTGATCATCAGGAACCATCTGCTTCTTTTTGGTCTGGTTTTTTCCGCTAAACACGTATTTTCCCGAATTCTTGAAGAAGCAGACTCATTTTCCTTGTATTAATAGTTACGATGAATACAATAGACGCCCATGATAAGTTCTTCAAAACTGTTTTTAAGGATAAGGAAAACGCCATAGATTTTATTACTGGAGCTTTCCCTGACAATATCCGGCAAAACCTAAACCTTGGAACACTTAGGATCGCGGAATCATCCTATACTGACAGCAAACTAAGCGAGCACTTCTCTGATGTAGTATATGAGTGTGAAACAGTGAATGGGGAAAAGATCTTTATTACTATCCTGTTTGAACATAAGAGCTTTGCTCCAAAGCATCCACATATCCAGCTTCTCAAGTATTTAACGAGAATATGGGAACTTCAGTTAAAACAGAAAAGATCGATTACACT
>JAGLYY010000407.1 GCA_023131935.1 Spirochaetales bacterium
GGATAAAATTGAGATAGCTGGAAATATGCTGCTAAAGGGATATTCGGATGCTGAGATCGAGGAAATAACAGGGCTAACTTTAAAGGTCATTAAGGGTTTGAGGAAGTGACCATAGCGGGCGGAAGGACCTTGAAAATACCTCCTCCTGGGGCTCTCTGAACCCCATCTTTTTCAAAACTTCAGTGGTTATCACGGTGTTTATCTTCCAGATTTTCAATAAATGGTTTAATTTTTAATCGTTATCTACACCCTTGGTTGATTTTAACACCTTTTTAAAGCTGGCTATCCTTTTCTTTGGCATAAGGTGTATTTATCAAATAGTTTATTATTTCTGAGTCGATATACTTCATTTGATTTACCCTGATAAGGTACCCAGTAATAAACGCATTATAGTTTCCCCGCTATATTGCTTTTTTCCCAACTAAAGCAGGACTATTAGTTCGATTAAAGGGTACATCGCCAGGATCAAGTAAGTATTGATCTATTTCTTCATGATCGCTTGTGTAGGCTAAGTCTTCCCAATCAATTTCTCCGCTTTGTATATTACTCATTCTGACGGCAGCGTGAGAACCAGATGGGGATGATTTTTTGATGATCCATATTCATGCTTCCAACATATACTCCCTAACCGCACCCACTCTCCTCCCTCGGGAAGCTGGTACGGCTGCTCTTCTCCTGGCACCCGTGCCTTCTCATGCTGCTCAGCACAAATTGACAACTCCTTCCCTACGCTATTTCTACGTAATTAATCCGCACAATTTCAGTATTTACATTGAACCGATTACCTTTTAATATAGTATCGATACTAAAAGTAATTTGCTTCCGATTTTTCTCCACTGCTGATAGCTCCCGTGTAATTTAGTTTAATGAAGGAATCTCATGGCCGGATTTCGCACGACTGACACGGTGCATTTCAAGAGTCATACGGATCGCTATCCTGATCTCATAAAGATACTTGCTGAAGGTGATTCCTGGTTTGCATATCCAAGGAAGTTTTTTCTTTTCGGGGAAGATTCCAATATCCTCCATTACCTTGATAATTATGATGACCTTGCAATCCTGAGCCTCGCAAGTAACGGGGACGAGATCGTCGACATGGCTTCGGGTGACCAGAAGTTCAGCCTTCTGAAGGTTCTTAGTCATATTCCTTTTGATTTCCTTCTCCTTTCTGGGGGAGGTAACGACATTGTCGGTAGATACGATTTCGGCTTCTTCCTGAATCAAAAGAATGGGGACATGTACTGGAAGGAGTGCATCAATGAGTATCACTTTCGTCTCAAGCTTACGCAGATCAGGAGCATATATGAGGAGCTCATTCTCCGGGTAAGGGAAATTCCGAATAATTCGGGTATTAAGATCATCACTCACACCTACGATATCCCGATTCCCTCTACAGAAGGATATGAATTCCTCGATATAATCCCAAGCGGTAGAGGCCCCTGGATGTATCCTTACTTTCATGCAAAGAATATTAAGGATCATGAGGATCAAAAGAAGATAGCACGCTATCTACTAGAGGAATTCAAGAATGAACTCCTTCTTCTCGCTGATAAACCGGAGTATCGAAACTGCTTCTATGTCGTGGATACCCAGGGAACGGTATCTAATGATCAATGGAGGGATGAGATACACCCTACACCTGAGGGTTTTGCAAAGATCGCAAGCAAAGTCTACAAGGAAGGAATTAAACAGCATCTGGTATTTGAGAAGAATCAATGAATGTAGAAAATCTTAGTTTTGGGACTCTAAGCCGACTGAAGGAAGAAATTGAGAAAGGAGCCGTACCATGCCAAGGGAAGCTCAGAAAGCCGATACATTTCAGAAGAAGCTATTGAAACTTTTGCCAAGCGAAGCGGTAGCTACCTATCTTGCCGTGATTAACATCATTCCGAACAAGGAATCAAGCCAGATTGTTTTATGGATAATCATTGGTGTGATTACCCTTATAACACCTTTCTATTTGGTGAAATTCATGGATATGAGTTTTAAGCGGAAGCCCCTGCAGATCATTTTTATTTCTATAAGTTTCATTGTATGGGCATTCTCTATAAACGGAGAACACTGGCTTCCATTGCCATCTGATTTATTGTATTTAAAAACGTTAATACTCATTCTGTGGACGTTTGCACTACCTATTCTTATCACCAGAAAGGAGTAGCTCAATATCATTGTTCTTCAAATCATGATGGAGGTTCAATTGATGCAATAAATTTTCATTCGTAGTAATAATGTAGTTTTAGAAGGAGTAAAACATGTCAGAATTCCTATCACTAAATCCACAGGGTCTATCAAAAGTGTATGATTCGCACTTACACGGTGAAAGGCCAGTAGTAACAGTCGAAGAAAAAGCCGACAGGGTGGAAGTATCCTACATTTTTCCTGGAATCACTATTTCGAATGCTGATCAAGAAATAGGCGGTAAAACTTTGCCCTTCAGAGAGGTCGGAATTTCAGGAGCTGGATTTATTTCAGAAAGTGGTAAACCACTATTGCCTTCATTCGGACGGTTTATTCAAATCCCGTCAGGAAGTGACTTTGAAGTAAATATCATAAAGAGCACACCAGTCGAATTTCAGGATCTGCTCATTACACCTGCTCAGGAAGCAGCGCAAGATGCGTCAGGGGAAGGGTTTGAGTTCGATAAAGAAGCATATTCAGAAGACACATTCTATCCAGAAAAAATGGTTGCGATCCACGGACCACATGAAATGGACAACTACAAAGTGATTTCTGTTCATATCCGCCCGTTACAATACAATCCGGCAAAAAAGCTATTGATCGGATATGGGAATATATCGATCAGCATTCAATTGAAACCAAAGGTAGGAGCACATGAGGATGTTACTGGCTTCGATGCAATAATAGATCCCGGATCCAACCGAGAAGGATTCGGTAATCTAATGCTTAACCCAAGGAGGGGAATCACAGAACGGATAACCAGCATACATTCCCCGTCAGGTATAATACTGTTTAAGCCTCGGGGACCTGAATTTCTTATCATCTATGATGAGAAACTAAAAAAACCTGCGATGATTTTAGCTGAATGGAAAATCATTCGCGGCTTACGTACGGAAGTTGTATCCATCGATTCGGTTGGCAACTCGGTGGCCGAGATAAAGAAATACATTCGAGGAAGAAGAGGTTTTCTGTTTTCTCGTTTACGCTATGTCCTGCTCTTCGGAGATATTGACAAGATAAAGGCCGAAGAAGTCGGTGGGAATACCACAGATCACTATTATTATACGAAGAAGGATCCATCCGATGGTTCTGATTGCATTCTGCCCTGGGTTTCTGGCGGACGTATACCAGTTCAAACTGCTGAAGATGGGGTGTCAGTTGTTAATCAGATTATTCGCTACGAAAAAAAACCTCCCTGTGATCCTGAGTATTACAGAAGAATGACTTTCGCGGCTTATTTTCAAGACGATGCACCGCAGGATGGAAGAGCTGACCGTGCATATATAAAGACCATGGAAAGCATTCGCAGTCATCTAGTTGCTCTTGACTTTGATATTGATTTGATTTATGTGAGTAACAACGCAAATCCGCAACTTTTCAAAGATGGAACACCCGTGCCTCAGGAAGTGATAGATGCAATTGTTGATCCAGGAACTGCAACAGATATGCTTATATCAGATATCTCGGAAGGGCAGTTATTATTAGGACATCGAGATCATGGTGATGACGATGGGTGGGTTGATCCACCGCTCCAGATAGCACATCTCCAGGGGATCCGGAGTCAATATCCTTCTATCATGTACAGCATCAACTGTCGCACCGGAAGATTCGATGCTAATCCAAGCGATTGCTTCGCAGAGGCTATTATGGCCTTGAATGGAGGAGCACCATCGCTCATCGCTGCAACGGAATACACCGGAACCTGGAGAAATGACAGCATGATGAAAGCATTGTTCGATGCAATATGGCCCGGTGTAATACCAACGTTTCCCGGGGATACTTCGGGGTATTCTGTTAGATTTAACCGATTAGGTGATATCCTCAATTATTCAAAAGCCTATCTCATTGTATCTCATGGCTCGAATTCTGGTGTTAAGAATCATTTTGAGCAGTATCATGTTATTGGTGATCCGACACTTCAATTGTGGGCAAAAAACCCCCTCACCCTCAATCTACGAACTCAGATTCAAAGGTATTCTCTTTATATCAATATGAGTTCTTGTCCAAAAGATGCTGTGCTAACAATCTGGTATATGAACAAGTTGTTAAAGAGGATAGAACCTTCCTCTCCACAGGTGATTATTCCTCTTAGGGATCTACATATACTCCCACACCTGGAACCACAGCCTACTCGAATTCGTCGTAGCATTTCTATATGTTTTTCTGCACCAGGTTTTCGCTTTATTCAGACGAAATTGAAGTATTAGCAAACATATAGTGATGTTCCGGATGATATCATATTCATTCCCGCTCTTGATAATCCGATTGCCTACAACACGAATGGATATGTTGCCAACGGTAGCTCAGTTGGTGCTGCATACACAGGTATTGGCGATCTGTCAACCCTCTCATTCTCCATGATGCCCGTTAATATAGCCGCCCTGACTATCGGGTTTACGGAGTGATAAGTAATTTGAAAGCTTGATTATAGAAAGACAAATATTCAAATAGTGAGGGCCGCCTTCAACTCGCCTGTCAAAGAAATTGAGCGTGGTTTTATCAATATAAAATTATCTGATGATTAGCCGTATCCCGTTTTCTTCAATTGAGATAACTCCCTCTTTGTACAGTCCGCCAATCACCTTTTTGAAAATCTTTTTACTCATATTGAGGTTTTTTTTAATAGACTCAGGACTGCTTTTATCATAAAGAGGGAGAAATCCCCCTGAGTTCTCCAAAGCTTTTAGAATAATCACCTCCGCATCCTTTGAGGATGCGATAAATCCCTGCTGCTGGAGGGCCACATCAATTCGCCCGTCGGGGCGCGGCTTCTTGATAAACCCTCTCCTTTTATCTCCTATCCTTAAGTTTTCATACACTTCGCTTTTATAAAGCATCCCGCTGTATTTGTTATTGATGATAACTCTGAATCCGATACTGGATAAACTGAATACAAGCAATTCCACTTCCTGTTTTTCCTGCAGGGCAGAAGTGTCTTTATCAAAGTATGTTTCCAGCTTGCACGTTCCTATTACACCGGTTCTATTGTAATCGAGGGTAAGGAAAACGATGGCTGTATCACCTTCCCTTAATGGGATATTCTGGCATCCTGTTGGAACAAAGAGATCTTTATCGATCTCCCAATCGAGAAAAGCACCAAAATCGGTAACGGTGATAACCTTCAGAGCGGCAAAATCTCCGACCACGGCATTGGGTTTCCGGGTTGTTGCTTTCAGGCTGTCCCTGGCATCATTATAAATAAAAACTTCCAGGGTATCCCCTGGTTGGGTCTCTTTCGGCATATCAATTTTGGGAAGATAAACTTCCCGTGATCCGTCGCTTATATAGCAGCCGCCATTGGAGAGTTTTGTAACCGTTAATGTATTGAATTTACCAATCTCAATCAT
>JAGLYY010000408.1 GCA_023131935.1 Spirochaetales bacterium
ACTTCGACAGGCTCAGTGCAACGCAAGCTCAGTGCGACGCAGGCTCAGTGCAACGCACTTCGATACTTCGATACTTCGGCAAGCTCAGTACGACGCAAGCTCAGTATAAGGCGGCATGACCGCCTTCGGTGCTCCTCTAATCTCTCACGCATGGGGTTGGCGGGATGATGATATGGAGGAAGAGGGTCTCACGCCTATCTGCCCTGCATGTTTGCTGCATGCAGGCTAAGCCGCCAAGGCGCTAAGGTAAAGGATAAAGATTTAGTCTCATGACAAAAAACAATTCTTTATTGCAGAGCTCTGGTTAAAGGATTAAACTATTAGGACTATGATGACAGATGTTGAAATAGCATTTGAAAAAAAATATGAAACACTTGTACGGGAAAAGATTCTCGCGCTATTCACAGAAACAGCCGCAAGAATCTTTCTGTTTGGCTCCCGGGTCAGAGGGGATTATAAAAGAGGCTCTGACTTTGATATAGGTTTTGAAAATATTGAAGAAAAACTTTTTCGGCGACTGAGAATTCGGTTTCTGGATTATTGGGAGGAGAGCATTATTCCTTATAAAGTGGATATGGTTCTTTTCGATTCCGCGGATCCCGATTTTATAAAGGAAGCAAAAAAGGATTTGATGGTATGGAAGGACGGCTGAAATTTAAGTTAATACAGTTAGGTGAAGCTGTAAAAAACTTCGAAGAATCGTTGTCACTTGAATTAAGTAAATATTCAGAAATAGCCGCGGATAGTATAAAAAGCGGGCAGGTACAGAAGTTTGAATTCTGTACCGAATTGTTGTGGAAAACTGTAAAAATCTACTTGTTTGAAATAAATGGTATCGACGCTAATAGTCCAAAAATGGTGATGAAGGAATACTTTAATCTTGGGTTATGTTCCTATGATGAATACGAAAGAATAATGGAAATGCTGGATGACAGAAATATGTTGAGCCACATTTATAAAAAAGAACAATTTGAAAAAATATATACCAGGGTAATTAATACTTTAAGTATTTTTAAAAGTGTTATTGATGTTTTAAGCTGATCCGGCTCTTAATTCGAGCACCAGATGTTTCATTATGAGAAACGGAGAAGGTATCGGTTAGCGCCAATGGTAAGAAATGTAATGGGGTTATCAAGCGAATACCCGCTTCATCTAACGACTTCACCCGTTTTCGGGATGAGCTGGATAGGACCTTTGGCTCGACGAAATAAGAGGGGTGGCAAATAATCCTGAAAATTGATTCTTTGCGTTCTTTGCGGGCTTTGTATGAAAATTCCTGAAGAAGATACTGATATAGTCAGG
The DNA here is from genome assembly GCA_023131935.1 of Spirochaetales bacterium. Classification (GTDB taxonomy): domain Bacteria; phylum Spirochaetota; class Spirochaetia; order JAGLYY01; family JAGLYY01; genus JAGLYY01. The sequence continues at coordinate 1,303 of JAGLYY010000408.1, forward strand.
TATTGGTGTGTGCCTTTAGCACGGAGAGATGTAATCTTAAAAGGTAGATTTTAATGAGGACACGGGAAGCATTTTTAACACTTATGCAGGAACTGGACGGGGATATTTCAGAAATCGAACGTCTCGAAGCTATCAATAAACGGGCATGGGTCAGAATTAAGGAAGGCGCAACAGATATCCTTGATTACGGCGCTCTTGCCTTTACCATTCATAATATTTACAGTGTTCTTGAAAACTATTTTCTCAGAATTTCCAGGTTCTTTGAAAATAATCTTCCAGCCGATTCATGGCACAAGACTCTTATTGAAAGAATGGCACTCGAAATTCCGAGTGTGCGGCCCGCGCTTATAGACGATAATGAATTGAAGAATCTTATTATCGAGTTGTTGCGGTTCCGTCATAAATTCCGAAATCTCTACGGAGAGAACCTTAAACCTGAAAACACAGCAGCTGTTCAAAGAACTTTAACGAATGTCCTGAAGGAACTGCCCGATGTCCACGGAATGTTCCGCGCAAAGCTATCCCAAATAGCGGAAAAATTATGAGTAATTTCGACGCGGAATCCTATGCCGCTGCCTGGAGAAGGCGGAACGAGGATGAACGTGAGCGTATAAAGAATCGCATCCCCAGGGCTTTCGGTGAAGCAATGCGCCTGGCCAGGCTCATTGTCGCGGAGGCAGGAGTGGAAAAAGTGATTCTGTTCGGATCTTTGGCGGAAGATACAATACGGAATGAAAATTTCGATATAGATCTCGCCATATATGGCGGCCACTGGTTTAAGGCCCGGGAAATTGCTGAAGGAAGTTCATTCAAGGTCGATGTGATCGAATATGATGCCGCCCCGATTCATGTACGTAAAAGGATAGATAAAAAGGGCGTGATACTGTGGCCGGAGAATGAAAGAGCGAATAAGCG
>JAGLYY010000409.1 GCA_023131935.1 Spirochaetales bacterium
TGAATGATTGAAATCATGAACAAAGATGTATCCACCTGTTGCCAGCCGGGGAAAGAAGTAGTTCAAGCCGTTCAGAGTGGGTTGATACAAATCCACATCGATGCTTACGAAAACAAAGGATTCCTCAATGTCATCAACGGTATCCGGGAAAAAACCCTTCCTGATGACCACCTTATCCGGATGGGGCATTCTCTCCATCACTTCGGCAATGCTGGTATCGAAGGACTGCCAATAGCTGGAAAGACCCTCCACTCTATCATTCTCGAATTCCGCACGGTTGAAACCCTCGAATGAATCGAAGAGATACAACGGTCTTTCAGGGAAGTACCTGTTCATGACAGCAGCGAAATCCCCTTTGAATACTCCGAGCTCTGCAACACAACCCTGTAGTTCCTGCTCCTCGATATCTCTAGCCACCAGAATTAATGTGGTTACCCGCACAAAATCGTTGGTAGTGAAAGTCAGATAGAGTAGTTCTTCGTAATCATTCCGTGAGAGGATTTCGGGGGTCCGTGTAAAGACCAGTCGCTTTCTATTGAGTAGTACCCGTTTGAGCTTTTTTTGAAGCCATATGGCCGGTTCCCTGAACAATAATCTCTTCTTTCCTTTCCTCGGGAAATCAACGGTTACCGGCATGCTTTTCCACTGAGCCATAGGCTTCGTTGTAGTAGTAATAAAAACTGTGGCCGAATCTTCCGTCTTTGGGATCTACTTTGTTCAACACTCCGCCGAGGATCCTTGTTTGCGTAGTACTGTACAGGTCACGGAACCTCTTGATTGCCCTTTTGTCGATATGTCCCGCTTTGATTACAACAAGGGTTCCATCAACGTTGGAACCCAACATCAGTGCATCGGTGGCTCCGAACACCGGGGGTACATCAAATATGATCCGGTCATATTCCTCTTTCATCTCCTCGATGAGATTGTCCATTTTGCGTGAAACTATGACTTCCGATGGATTTGGAGGTATGGGTCCGCATGTGAGAATATCAAGACTCCACTCTCCATCAATCTTCCCTATAGCAGTTTTGTACGATAGCCCTTCGGCAAGAATATTCGTAATTCCGATGTTATTGGGAATCTTGAAGATCTTGTGTATGGCCGGCATCCTGAAATCGGTATCCACGATGAGGACCCGCTCTTCCCTGGAAGCCAGAGCTATGGCCAGATTGGCAGCTATGGTGGTTTTTCCATCTCCGGGGAATGGGCTGGTAATAACAATGGTCTTGATATCTTTTTCAATATCCACGAAGCGTAGATTTGCTCCCAACAATCTGAATTCTTCGGATGTGTGGGATCTCGGGTTATCAAGAATTTCCAGGGTAAAATCCCTCGCCTTATTTGGTTTCCCCCTGGTTGTAGTGTTGTTCTGAAATTCCCCATTATATTGAGGGATATAGCCAAGAAGAGGAATGCCCAGAAGGTTTTTCAGCTCATCTTCGGATTTCACTGAGTTATCGAGATACTCCAGAATGAACGCAAGGCCAATACTTATAAAGAGGCTTATCAATAAGCCCATTATTACGTTTTCCCTTTTTCTCGGGTACACCGCTTTGAAAGGTGTAGCTGCTGTTTCAATGATATCTATGTTACCTATCGTACTTGCGGCCTCGAGCTGCGCTTCGTTCCG
>JAGLYY010000041.1 GCA_023131935.1 Spirochaetales bacterium
CGGTTTATTTCAGTGTCAGGGCTTTTTCCCTTTCCTTCATTCTGTTATAGTTGAGATTAGTGAGACGAAATTATCCAAAAAAGCTTTTTCTCCTGGAACTCGCCGCTGCTATTGCTATCCTTGCTCTCCTGATTTTTCTGACCCTGGTAAATATAAAAGGAAAACAATTTCCCCGGGAGCAGGAACACAGCCTCCGAATAAGCGCGGAAGAACAGCACCTTCCCACAGATTGGGAGAGAGCTGTTAATATTGCTTTCAATATCATCAGTCCCGTTGTTATCATTACGATTCTGGCCCTGCTTCTTCAGATAAGAAAAAATCGAAAAATAACCCGGGAATTGGAGTTCTACGCGAACAATGACGTCCTTACGGGTGTTTTTAACAGGCGAGCGGGAATTGAAATCCTAAAAAAGGAAATCGCGGAAACCATGAGGCAGGATAAAGAGTTGACCATTTCCTTTGCTGATATCAACAACCTGAAATGGGTAAACGATAATTTCGGCCATAAGATCGGAGATGAGCTTATCCGTAATGTTTGCGAAATAATTCGAAAACATGTCCGGACAACCGATATTATTACCCGGTTTGGCGGTGATGAATTCCTTATTATACACCCTCATTGTAACGTTGATGATGCCGAAAGCATCTGGGGCCGTTTGAATGAAAAGCTGGACGAATTGAATAAAGGGGAGGGATTCCCCTACCCCATCGGTATAAGCTATGGTATTACCATGTATCAACCTGAATCAAAGATTGGAGTTGAGGAGTTTATCGCCCTCGCCGACCGGAAAATGTACGACATGAAATTCAAGAATAAATAATTAAATAAGGATAAAAAGAGATATGAATCTTCAGCTTACAAAAAAGGATATTTCCCACATCATTCTCGTGGTAATTATCCTGCTTCTGACCCTTTCTCTAATCATCCTCGATTCGAAGTTTTCCCATAAAAAGATTGTAGAAGCTCCACTCGATTTACGGATAGAAGCGGTACGCAGGGCATGGAAACTCATTGGTACCGAATACCTCTTTGGAGGACCTGACACCAATGGGTTTGACTGTTCAGGATTGATAATAGAAGCCTATTCCTCCGCTGTTGAAGGTTCAGCTTATTCCCTTCCCTTCAGTGATGTCAGTGTCCAGGTTTTGAAGATGGATTTTTCTGTGCCCCTCGAGAAAGCTTCGATAGGAGATTTGCTCTTTATCGGGGAAAAAGAAATCACCCATGTCGGGCTTATCGACAGGATAGAGGAGGACCAGATCTACTTCATCGACGCCTATCAAACATCCGGCTTTATTGAACTGAGAACTTACGCGACGGACAACCCCTGCATACAGGGGATCGGCAGGCTGCTCCTCCGAAAGGAATATTAATGCCCCTCCACATTGTCCTTGTTGAACCGGAAATCCCGCAAAATACGGGGAATATCGCCAGGACCTGCGCTGCAACAGGGGCGGAACTCCACCTCATACATCCCCTGGGATTTTCCACTGAAGACAGGCACCTGAAACGCGCGGGCCTCGATTACTGGGACCTCCTCCACGTCCATCACCACAATAACTTTCATACCTTTTTGTCTCAACACCCACACGCTCAGATGGTATTTGTTACCACGAAAGCTCTGAAAACCTATACAGAAATGAAATATCAGGAGGACAGCTGGCTCATCTTTGGTAAAGAGACCGCCGGAATCCCCGAGGAGATACTGGTTCAGTACCCGGAATCCTGCGTCAGAATTCCCATGATCGAGGACAGCCGCTCCCTCAACCTTTCAAACGCCGTTGCAATTGTTGTCTACGAAGCTCTCCGGCAGCTCAATTTCCTTCACTTGAAAGCACAGGGGAGTCTCCACCGGCTCTCCTGGGATAAATGAAGAATACTACCGCAGGCTGACGGGGTGTTCAACGAAACTTAATGAACCATCTTGTATTTTTTTGTTATGTCAGGCTATTATCCCAACTATGCTAGACGCCAAATATATTAGAGATAATCTTGAAGCAGTAAAAATAAATATCCGCAACAGATTCGTCGAAGCGGATGCCGACGCCGTTGTGGAGCTTTATGAAAAACGGAACCGTTTGCTCAATGAGATAGATACCCTCCGGCAGGACAGGAATGAGAACGCGAAAAGGATGAAGGGAAAGATGGACCAGGAACAACGGTCCGCCCTTATCGCAGAGGGGAAACGGCTAAAGGATACTATTGCATCCCTGGAAAAATCCCTCCTTGAGGTACAGGACCGCCTTGATACTGAAATCGTCAAAATCCCAAACATGGCACACCCCGATGTACCAGTCGGTAAAGAGGATAAGGACAATACCGAAATAGAGCGGATTGGCACCATCCCGCAATTCTCATTCCCCGCCAGGGACCATCTGACCCTTGGACAGGAACTGAATATCCTCGATTTTGAAACCGCCACAAGGGTTTCAGGACCAAAATTCTACTATCTCCTGAATGAGGGGGCGATCCTTGAAATGGCATTAAGCCGTTTCGCAATGGATTTCCTTAAGGAACGGGGTTTCACTCTCATCATTACACCGGATATCGCGCGGGAGGAGATTGTCGAAGGGATCGGTTTTAACCCCCGGGGACAGGAAAGCAATATCTACACCATCGAAGGGACCGGTACCTGTCTGGTGGGTACATCAGAAATCACCCTGGGGGGGTATCATGCCGGTGAGATCCTCAATGCCGAAGATCTGCCTGTCAAACTCGCCGGACTTTCCCATTGCTTCCGGAGGGAAGCGGGGGCCGC
>JAGLYY010000410.1 GCA_023131935.1 Spirochaetales bacterium
TGATTTTGGTTCATTTAAATTTTTTGTCTCGGGATTGTATCCCGATTTAGTAAAAGTTACCAACATTTTCAGATAGATCCGATAAAACAAAGCTTTTTAAAACGAAAATTTAACGGAGGTATAGATAAGATGATCGCACCGCCAACAGAACCGAAATGGATGAATGGTATCCGGATGATACCAAGTTCGACGTATTTTTGCGACCCCAAAATCAGGTTCAGTGTGCTGCCGCGGGCAAAGCTCGGATTATATCGGGCGATGAGATTGAAAAAGGTATTTCACATATTTTTGCATCCGCATAATCTTTTGACGTATCCTTCGCTTAAAGATGATTTGGATAACTTTCTTGGGACTGTGGCGAAGAAGAGGGATGAAGGGAAGCTCGATGTAATGACGATGGGGGAGTTTGCGAGGGTATTGGGTGACGGGACAAAGCTCCGAGGAGTGTAATTAATGGAGGTTTGAAATATGAATAAAACATGGTTGGTAAGAAATCATAAAGATGGTGATGAAGACGAAATATTTGAACTTACGAAAGCGGTATGGGGAACGGGTGTGCCTGAAAAGGAGCAGTGGATAAAAGGATGGAAGTGGATGCATATTGATAATCCGGCCGGTACTTCTATGATGTGGCTTGCAGAGGATGGTGGCAAGATTGTAAGCCAGTATCCAGTTATTTTTGAAAATATGAAAATCGGGAATAAAATTCTAAAAGGGGCTCAACTCGTAGACACCATGACACATCCCCAATATAGGCGTCAGGGAATATGTTCTACTTTAGGGAAGAACACACTAAACGAAATAGAGAATGGAAAAAACCATCTCGTATATTGCTTCCCTACCCCGCAAGTATATCCACTGCATATAAAATCGGGCTGGATAGATGTCTGTGCTTTTCAAGTAATGTTTAAACCACTTAATTTGAATAATATGTTAGAGAAATATTTTACTCGTAAGAAGTTACCTCTGATAATTCTTACCATATCTGGGAAGTTGATTACCAAAATAGTTTTTAGAGCCAAAAAGCCCCCGAAGATTAATGGATTAACAATCTCTAAAGTCCCTTACTTTGATGATCGTTTCGATGATTTTTGGCAAGAAGTTTCTAATAATTATAATATAGTTGTAATAAGGGATAAAGAATATCTGAATTGGAGATATGTTGATGTTCCAAATAAAGAATATATAATTTATGTAGCCCAAAAACATGAAAAAGTTTATGGATATATAGTTTTAGGTTATACTAAAGTAAAAGGGTTGATATATGGACATATCTATGACCTTATAGCTTCGTCAGATCGAGAGGATATACTTCGATGTTTAATTTCAAAAGCGGTAGAACATCTTGAAGAAGAAAAAGCTGATGCTATCCTCTCTCATATGGTGCCAAATACAATTTACCGTAAGGTTCTTTTAAGAAGTGGCTTTATCCCTTATCCAAGGAATAGTAGCCGGTTTCTTGCTTATGACACTTCTTCTGATCTCTCTCATGTGTTTCTTAAAAACTCTAAGAATTGGTTTATCCAATTGGGAGATTTGCCTACCATATATTAGAGGCTAACACGATGAAACAAGAATTATTAGAAATAATGAAGTGCCCATATTGTGGGACCGACTTCGAAATAGAAGAAGTTTATAGTGAAAATGAAGAGGGAATTATAAATGGATGTATAAAATGTGAGTGTGATACATATCCAATTTTAGAGGGTATTTT
>JAGLYY010000411.1 GCA_023131935.1 Spirochaetales bacterium
GCTGAGGACAGATTCTGCTTCCCATACCCTCATTCTGCATGAGGTTTACTATTTCTACCGCTTCTTTCGGTTTCCATCCCTGGTTTGCATCAATTCTGAGTCTTACATCCGGGCCTGCTGCTTCCCGGACAGCCTTCATCCTGGCCAGGTCCATTTCACTACTTCCACCGACCTTGATTTTCAGGGTTTTCACTCCCTGACGCACAGCTTCCATGCTCTCTTCTGACATCTCCTCAGGCGAATTAAGACTGATAGTGAGATCGGTAATAAGGGTATTTCTGAATCCCCCTAGAAGCTTGTAAACCGGCGCGGAATAGAGTTTGCCATACAGGTCGTAAACGGCCATATCCACCGCTGCCTTTGCGGATGTGTTTCCAGCCATGGATCCGTTGATTTTCTGCATTATTATTTCCAGGTTTCTGATATCAAGTCCTGTTATCATGCCCGCGATATACTGTACGCCCTCTGTTATTGAACCGGCTGTATCCCCTGTTATCACAGCAGTCGGAGCGGCACCTCCGTACCCGGTTTCACCGGAGTCAGTGGGCAATCTCGATCAGAATGTTCTCAATGGATTCAAGGGTCCTCAAAGCAGTCCTGAATGGTCTTTTCAGGCTTGTTGTAGTCCGGCTTATTCTTATTCCTGTTATCAGCATAGATTCTACTCAGCTCCTTTCTACGGACTTTTCCAGTCTGATCTGGTCCTCGTAAGTCTGGCGGTGTCTGATGATTCTGAAACTATCGTTCTCCACAAGAACGTCCGGTACAAGGTTTCGGGAGTTATAATTACTACCCATTGAAAAACCGTAGGCCCCTGCCGAAAACACCGCCAAAAGATCCCCCCTCCTGACCGCAGGGATGTTTCTCTTTCTGGCAAAAAAATCACTTCCCTCGCAGACCGGGCCTACAATATCAACTGTCTCCAGGTCCGGCAGTTTCATAGTTCTCTCCATTTTGTAAGGTACATGCCTGTCGGCAACTCTGGCAGACCAGATAAAATGGAAGGCATCGTATAATGGAGGCCGTATCAGATCGTTCATCCCGGAATCTGTTATTACAAACGATTTCTCTCCTCCCTTTTTTCTGTACAAGACTTTGGTCAGGAGGATACCGCTGTTAGCGGCAATACTTTTACCCGGCTCCAGTATCAGTTTTAGAGGAATATCCCTTAGGTACGGAAGAATTGCCTCGGCATACGCTGCCGCCGCGTGGGTGTATTCTGCGGTGTAATCAGCGCCGAATCCGCCGCCAAGATCAAGGACTTCAATGTTGTGGTTCCTCTCCCTCAGCCGGATGATCAGGTCAGCTGCAGCTTTAACAGCCTTAGTATAGGGTTTTACGGTGTTTCCCCCCGATCCGATATGAATATGGATTCCGGAAAGGCTGACAATCCCGTTGTTCCTGTAGGCATCGAAAACCTGGACTGCCCGTTCAATATCTATTCCGAATTTTGTCTCTTTTTTCCCTGTAGAGATGAAAGCATGGGTGCCTGGATCTATATCGGGATTGATTCTGAGAGCAGCCTTGAGCCGGACCTCTTTTCTTCTGCCAATTCCGATGATATTTTTCAATTCAGCTTCAGATTCGATATTAAACAAACCTATCCCCGCCTCCATAGCCTCTGATATCTCTCTGTCGGTTTTCCCGACCCCGGCATATACAACGGAGCTCATATCTGCATTTATTTCCTTTATCCGGTGCAATTCTCCTCCGCTTACGATATCGAATCCGCTGCCGTTGTCGGCAAGGAGCTTGAGGATGTTTATATTGCTGCAGGCTTTAACGGCATAACCTCAAGGATTGAGACGACCTGAAAGGTCGATTCAATCC
>JAGLYY010000412.1 GCA_023131935.1 Spirochaetales bacterium
GTGCCTGCAGAGTTTATTAATCGTTTCCTCCTGAGTTTCTCTGGAGAAATAGATCATCACATTCCGGAAGAAAATAACATCCATCATCTCGTGAATTGGATAGTAGTCATCCATCAGGTTCAGCCGTTCGAATTGTACACGCTTTTGTAAATCAGGTATTATTCTCACCAGAGGCTGACTGCTGTCTCTATTTCGCAGCAAGTATTTCCGTCTCAACCGCAGCGGTATTGGCTCGATCTCCTTCTCCTCATAAATACCTTCTCTTCCTTTCTCCAGGACCTGAGAAGAAATATCGGTGGCTTTAATAAAAAAGCTGAAGAGCTGCGATTGTTCAGCGAATTCACTCAATACGATTGCCAGGGTGTAGGGTTCTTCGCCGCTGGAGCATCCCACACTCCAGACATTACAGATTTTCTGAGTACCCCGCCCATCGTGATGGAACATACAGGGCAGAATTTCATGTAAAAGTAACTCGAAATGGGCAGACTCGCGAAAGAAGTCGGTTTTATTGGTTGTTATTGTATCTATCATGCTGATTAATTCAGTCTCACTCCCTTTAGAGCTGAATACATAATCGGCATAGTCGGAAAAGGAGGTCATCCCAAGGCGTTTCAGCCTTTTCTGAAGGCGGGATTCAAGCATGACCTTTTTTGAAGGGGGGAGTTTAATACCATATTCCTTATTTACAAATTTGCTTAAGCGATGAAACGCTGCCTCGTTGAGTTTGTAATCTTTCGTAATTGGTCCTTTCACCCGCGTTGTCATGGCTGCGGTACCTCCTCATGGGTTACTGCCGCGATCTGAACAAGTTTCAATACATCGAGTATGAGAGCGACTCTTCCGTCACCAAGGATGGTTGCCCCTGATATTCCTTCAACGTGGCTGTATACCATTCCCAGATTCTTGACAACCGTCTGCAATTCCCCAATCACCTGATCGACAAGAAATCCTTTCCGCGAGCCGTCTGAATTGATAATAACCATATGCTCGATTTCAGGAGGCTTGCTGTTAAGCAGGAATATTTTCCTCAAGTTTAGATAGGGGAGAAGGGTCCCCCGAAAGTTTGTCTGACTGATATCACGCTCCCGATGAGTTTCCGGCCTTGTTATTTCAAAGCACTCTTCTACCGATGAAAGGGGTATCACATAGGATGCCTCACTGATACGGACTAAAAGCCCCCTTATTATTGCCAGGGTCAGGGGGATCCTGAGGGTGATCCGGGTCCCCTTCCCCCTTTTACTTTCAACCTCTATTACTCCGCCAAGTTCCTCCATTGTTCTCTTTACCACATCCATGCCGACACCGCGGCCTGAAAGACCGGTGACCTCTTGCGCGGTGGAAAAACCGGGAGCAAAAATCAGTTTGAAGATCTCTTTTTCGGCCTGCACTGCTTCCGGGCCAATGATACCCTTCTCGATTGCCCGCGTACGGATCTGCCCGGTGTTCAGCCCAGCTCCGTCGTCCTCAATCTGAATAAGTACAAAAGCACCCGAATGGGTTGACCGCAGGTGAATGGTCCCGGCCGGTTGTTTCCCGGCCTTTTCCCGTTCATCCGGCCGTTCAATACCATGATCAATCGAATTACGGATAAGATGTATCAGCGGCTCAACCAGGCGCTCTATTATCGTCGCGTCCAGCTCCGTGTCGCCCCCTTCGGTTACGAGTTCGATTTTCTTCCCCAGCTGCTGTGAAAGGTCCCGGACCAGTCTTCTGAATCTGCTGAAGGTTGTCCCAATCGGGACCATTCTCAAACTCATTGAGAGGTCCCGTAACCCGGAACTGATCCGTTCAATCTCTTCCGCCATAGACCTGAATTCAAGATTTTTCGTGTCGGAAGTTTTCTGGCTGAACCGCGCCTCTACGGTTACCAGCTCCCCTACCATGTCAACCAGCTTATCGAGTTTGTCAGATCCGACCCGGATACTATTCGCCTTTACCAACTTCTGCCGGCTTTCCTTTACTTTTCTTATCTGTGTCTGTTCCGCCAGCGCTGATTCTATTTCCGCTTTATCGGTAAGGCCCGCGTCACGGAGCATCTTACCGATTGGTTCCTGTCTGGTAAGGACCTTTTTCAGCTTTTCCTCGTCCAGATCTCCCCTTTCTACCAGTATTTCACCCAATTTATTGGAAGCTTCATCATCAATCAGCTCAATCTTTATCTCGCTGTCATCTTCAACAAAGATGAATATATCCCTGATCGCGTTTATCCCGCGATCGGTGGTCAGGATGATGTCCCAGAAGACATAACAGGTTTCAATATTCAGGCCGTTGAGATCAGGGATGGAACGGACATGGGCTATTATCCGGCTATCGCCTAAGCCCGCGAGTTCCTCTATTAACAGGAGCGGATCGGTACCATGGAGGAAAATATCGGCAGGAGGTTTGAAACGGATGCGGTATGTTACAGGTTTTTGAGTATCTTCATTTTTTGATTGATTTGATTGTTCTTTATCCGGAATATCCTCTGAAACAGGTGAATCAGGATGATCTTCCTGTTCCGTGAATGGGGCGGCAAGCTTTCTTATCTGAGAAATTATTTCACTGTTCTGTTTACTTATCGCACCGTCATCTTCTCCGGCGAGCATCCGGCATATCTGGTCGCGTGCAGAAAGGGTAAGGTCGATCAACTCTCGCGAAGCAGGGAGTGAATCATTGCGTACAAGATCGAACACCGATTCGATTTCATGGGCAAAACCGGCAATCGCGTCGAATCCAAACATTGAACCGGAACCTTTCAGGGTGTGGAGAGCCCGGAAAACCTGGTCGATCAGTTCCTTTTCCAAAGGATTCTCTTCAAGCTCCATCAGGGAGGTCTCCAGTTCAATCAGGAGTTCTTCCGCTTCCTCGTGAAAGGCGGTCCGCATTTTCTCCGTATAGGTATCATCCATCGATAATGCCCTCTATCAAACTGTTGGTCCCGGACCGGTCTTTTTTTATCCTGAAATGGGACTCAAATCCCCCCGCAACAAGGAGTTTATTAATCAGTTCCGGGTCATCTATGAAAACCGAGATTTTCTTTTCCAGTTTGTGAGCAGTCAGGATAAGTGAATACAGAATCTGGAGAAAAGATAAATCAATTTCCTCAATTTCTGTTAGAAAAATCTCAGGGTTAAATGAGTTTTCAAAAGATGATTGAAGTTCATCACAAATCTTTTGCGCGTTCTCGATAGTCAATCTTCCTGACAGTGTCAGTTTTGCCTTCTTTTCATCAACATTAGTCATAATAGATACCTCCAATCAGACAGTTCGCTCCGGACCGATTCTTTTTAACGGTAAAGTGGGATTCATATCCCGTATGAACGAGTAAGTTCTTTATCATTTCGCCGTTATCGGTGAAAACCGATATCTTCTTTTTTGAAGTGCGGGCAGTCTGGACAACCGAATAAAGTAGCTGAAGAAAGGAAAAATCCATTTCTTCAATTTCATTTATATATATTTCAAGTGGTACTGTATTATTAAGAAAATCCTCGACTTCTTCATGAAGTTTCTGCGAATTTTCAATAGTGAATCTTCCCGATAGTGTAATCCCTAATACCATTTCATTGGCGTCAATCATTGCAGTTGTCCTCCCCAACAATTAATGCTTTTATACTGAAAACGCGGCTGCTGAAACCGGCCCGGCAGCATGATCTTGTTTTCATTTCACAAACCTCGACACG
>JAGLYY010000413.1 GCA_023131935.1 Spirochaetales bacterium
GCTTCTCCTCCATTCCCGATTTCAAATCCCCCAATATTCCCTGCCGTCTGTTTGTGGGCATAAATGGTAAATCTACCAACAATTTCTTCCAGTCTGCTGTTTTTCAGTTCCCATTTTTCCATTCCCATTTCTGAAAGTATCTGTTCCTTCTCGGTTTCCGCCGTTTGCCCGGATGCCCGCAATGTTTCACGGATATCTTTTATCACATCGATTAATTCATTCAGTCTCCCTATATCAAGTTCCGAATCATCAAGGAGAGAGAAAAACTTGTTCGAATATACCGAAAATGTCTGAAGCGTACCCGACAATGTTTCACCTGAGAGCGCTAACTGGTGATAACACTCTTTTATCCGGCCGGTTATATTCCCAATCGCGGTTATTTCTCCTGAGATTCCCCTGGCATAGAGATTAATTGAAGTATCGATTTCCTTCGTTATTTTTCTGATTAACTGTAAGGCCGCGTCCATGTCCTGATTTATTCTTTCAGTAGCATCTGATATTTCCTCAATTGCTATGCCGGTCTGCTTGAGAAGGTCCCATCTTGCCACCTCCATTCTCGCGTTTACATTAACCGGGTAAAACCGTGCAACAATTGTCAATGAATCCGTAAAACCAATCTCAAGGAGCTTCAGGTTAGTAAGGATCTGTTTTGTGTCGCTGGATATACTGCTTTTTTCTTTCATGGATTCCTGCAGGTCCAGGAGAAGCTCTTCCAGTGTTTGCGCCGATTCACGAACAATCCGTTTCAGACCACCATCATTCCGGCCTGGTTCATAACCTGATTCACCAGGATGTTGCACGCATTCACTGTCCCGGTTTACTCTGTTCAGGATACTTCGGAGATCGGTAATGTTTATACTGAAGATATTCGTGCTTCGGGAAACCTTCTCCTGGATGTCCCCAAGCAGCTCACCGCATAACAGATAAACTTTTTCCACAAAAGTCAGTTCATCGAGGACCTGGTCGGCAGACTTAGGTACTTTCTTTATGTCTGATTCCTTCAGCGCCAGCTCAACATGCTGCAGCGACTGCCTGATGAGGTCCTGCAGTTGAATAATCTCCATGATATTACTAAGAGGCCTTTTAACGCATTCGGCTTCGGTAACTGCTGATGTAAGATGTTCAACCAACCCTTCGACTTCATGGTTGAAATCCTTAAAAATGTTCCCCAGGTCCTTCCTGAAATGGGTATAAAATGATCGCTGAGCATTCTGAATAGTGTCGATTTTTCTGTTAAAGGTCGTAAGGTTCTTAAGAACAGTGTCACCATGGTCAGTCAGGATATCCGTGTTTTGTACTGTCGCGGCTGAAAGTTTCTTCAGTTCATCGGTTATGCAGGAAAACCCCGCATAATGTTTTTTTGTTTTTACCGCCGCGATCTTCGCGTTTAGTGAAACAACTTCCATTTCAATGGAATCTTCCCGGATGTCGGCAAACTGATTCTCCAGGGAAGCCAGACATTCAATACTGCTGTTTATGGTATTAAACAGCTTACTGTCCCGGTTTTCCAACTCAATAAAAAAGCCGGATGCTTCACCAACAAGCTCTTCGGCACTGCTGATACTGTTTGTAATAATATGGCCCCCTCCATTGTTGGGGGAAGAAATACCATCCAGCGAAAAGACCTCAATGAGACTGTTCGCTTTATCCATCCCCGCCTCTAACTCGTGGTATAGGGCTGGAAGGGATTTCCCCAGTTTCAGAAAGATCTCTTCGGTTTTCGAGCTTAACCCTTCAAGATGATCGATCATCCGGTATGTGTTCACGGTTCGGAGGCTACCGGACATGGCTTACCTCTCTTCGCATGATTTCCCGCTCCGTGAGACTGTTGAGGACATCCACAACTTCAGGACTGAATTGTTTTCCAGATTCACCCCTGATTATTGCTTTTGCTTTCTTGAAACTCATTGCGCGTCGATAACACCGTTCGGAAGTGATCGCGTCCAACGCGTCGGCCACCGCAAAAATCCGGGCCTCCAGGGGAATTTCGTCTCCTTTCAAGCCTTGAGGGTAACCGGTACCGTTGTAATGTTCATGATGATAGTAAATCACCGGAACGGTGTCATGGAGGAACGCTATCCCTTCCACGATGCATTTTCCAATCTCCGGATGTTTTTTCATTATTACCCATTCCTCTACCGTCAGACCTGATCTTTTTCGCAGGATATGGTCCGGGACGCCGATCTTGCCGATATCATGGAGATAGGCCCCCCGCTCGAGATTGAGAAGAAAACGTTCATCAGTGATCCCGATTCTTTCCGCCAGTACGCGTGAGTAATGAGCTACCCGCAGGCAATGTTCCTGAGTCTCGGAATCCCTGGTTTCAAGGGCCGAACCCAGCGCGAGAATGGTCTCATTATATGTACTGTTTATTCTTGTCAGTGCCGTCGACAGCTCTTCCGTTTTCTTCTCTACCTCTCTTTCAAGGTTAACCTGGTATTCCTTCCTTTCCGCGAGCAGCTGCCGGTATGCCAGGGCCCTCCGTATGGTCAGTTCCAGGTCATCGGCATCCCAGGGCTTTACCAGATAATCATAGGCGCCGTCCCGCAGAGCGGTCCGCACATGTTCCATTTGGCTGAGACCGGAGATCATAATGATTTGGGTTACCTCATTAGTAGCCCGGATCTCCTTTAATACGCTGATGCCGTTCATATCAGGCATATTGATATCTAGGAGGATGAGATCGAAATCAGTTTCGGATACCTTCCGGAGGGCCATTTGTCCGCTGCTTGCTTTCATCCATCCGAACCCCCAGGAATCCATTTGTTTTGAAAGGGTTTCGAGGATAGATCCCTCATCGTCAACTAATAATATCTTTCCACTCCGGTCCTTCCACATAAAACAACTCCACACACCTTGAAATCAGGAATAGTTCAGGCCCTCATATTCCTGACACCCGGTTCATCCAGAATTTTCCGTATCTTGCACGCAAGATCGTATATTGAAAACGGCTTCGCTAAAAAGGAGATCCTCTCTTCCAGTACCCCATGATGGGCAATGATGTCATCGGTATAACCGGAAATGAATAATACTTTCAGGTCAGGGCTTCTTGCTAGGAACCCATCGGCCAGTTCCCGGCCGTTCATACCGGGCATTACGATGTCGGTAATCAACAAATCGATCTTCCCGTTTTGATCTGCCTGAGACTTTTTAAGAGCTTCCTCTCCTGAACCTGCCTGGCAGAGCGTGTATCCGAGGCCCTTCAGCATTTTACATGTTGTTTCCCTGAGATCGTCATCATCTTCCACAAACAGGATCCTCTCACTTCCACTGAAAGCTTTTTGATTTCCAGGTTCTTCTTTCACTCCGTTTGCCGGTTCCGGTGTTTCCGGTAAATAAATTTTGAAAGTCGTACCAAACTTCAGTTCACTGTAAGCGTAAATATAACCTCCGCTCTGCTTGACTATTCCATACACAGTAGCAAGCCCGAGGCCGGTCCCCTTTCCGGCCTCCTTTTTGCTGAAAAACGGCTCAAACACTTTTTTCAATGTTTCTTCATTCATGCCGTAGCCGGTATCACTGACCGCAAGCATTACATACTGTCCGGGAACTATCTCCGGATGGAAGTTACGGCTGAACTCATCCAAATAGGTGTTTTCCGTTTCAATCATTATCCTGCCGCCATTCGGCATCGCGTCTCTCGCATTGATCAGGAGGTTCATGATTACCTGAACGATCTGCCCCGGATCGACCTTTATCAGGCCCAGGCTGGAGGAAAGGTTTGTTGAGAGTTCAATATCTTCCGATATCAGTATCCTGAGCATCTTTTTTATATCCAGAATCAGCTCATTCAAGTTTACAATTTCAGGCTGAAGCACCTGCTTCCTGCTGAACGCGAGAAGCTGGCGGGTCAGGGAAGCCGCCCTCCTCGCTGATTTCTTTATCTCGCTGATATTCTCCCGGATCTCTTCATCCGCGGCGGAATCCATCAGAATCAGATCTGAACGCCCGATGATGGTCGTAAGGATATTATTGAAATCGTGCGCAATACCGCCGGCCAGTTTCCCGATGGATTCCATCTTCTGTGACTGAATAAGGTTTGATTGCATCATCTCTTTTTCCTCTTCCTTCATCCGTCACGGTCGCAACAAGCTACACAGGCACTTTGTTTTCCGCTGTAAGCGCGCTTGCCGTTTTACCTACATCCCGAAGTTCCTCCGAAGTCAGGATCTTGCCAATTTCCAGGATAATAATGAACCTGTTATCTTTTTTCCCGATTCCGGCAATAAACTCAGTATTAAGCTGATTTCCTATCTCCGGCGCGGCTTCGATCTGTTCCGGAGCCAGGTCAATTACCTCCTGGACCGAATCCGCGAGAATCCCCAGAACTGTTGTTTTCCTGTTCAATAAGACTTCTATCACAATGATACAGGTATCGATCGTTGCTTCTTCTTTTTCCATGTTGAATTTTATCCGCATGTCGATAACCGGTACGACACTTCCGCGTACGTTTATTACCCCCCGGAGGTAATCCGGGGTCCGGGGGATTTTCGTAATATGGTTCAACTCCAGCTCCAGGACCTCCCGGACATCAGCGACACCCAGGGCATACGCGTCATCTTCAAGCTTGAAGGTCAGATACTGTGATACTTC
>JAGLYY010000414.1 GCA_023131935.1 Spirochaetales bacterium
TCCGCGTTCTGATTGATATTCGCCGCCATCTGTACCATCGAAGATGAAACTTCCTCCACGGAGGCGGCCTGTTCATTTGCTCCCTGAGACAACTGCTGCGAACTGGAACTCAACTGCTCACTTCCGGATGCAACCTGGCTGGAAGCAGTCTGTACGTTTCCCACAATTTCACGCATTTTCAGGTTCATATTCTGAAGTGCCTTTGCAAGTTCCCCTACTTCATCTTTCTGATCAATATCTATTTCACGAGACAGATCTCCGATTGCAACTGCCTTTGCAAAATCGACGCCCTTTCGCATCGGTTTTGTAATGGAGAGAGTAAGAATGACGGCAATTAATGCTCCAAAAAACACAGCACTCAATGCCCCAATCACTATTAGAAAAGTTGCACTTGATATAGCTTCCAGCATTTCTGCTTTCTGATCGGCCCGTAATTCGTCACATATTGCTTCCGCAGTCCTTGCAGACTCCACTAATATTGCATCTTCCGCATCCTGCTGCTCTCCTAGAGCAACATAACCATCAAAGGCTTCCTTATAGTCTTGTGCGGACGTGAAGATTCTATCTGCCTGGTCCCGGTTATGAGCCTGATTGAACCTCAATTTTATGTCCGCGGCAAGACTTTTTATATCCTCAACAAGTCCGTCAACTTTTTCCGCGTATTCATGGTCACCACGAATAATGAAGTTCTTTTCCTGGCGCCTGGCCTCTATGAGCCACTTGATAATGCGGTTAGCATCGTCAGCCTTCGTCAATTTGTCATCGAGAAGGGTTTCCCCGGCATTTTCACGTCGGAGTTCTTCATATTGAGCTTTCTGCTCCTGTCTTATTTCCTCAGCAATCGCCTGAATCTCCCTGCCAGAAATAACCATTTCCTCATCAAGAGAATCCTTACTTTGTTCCAGTGCAACATAGGCTGTGAATGCTCCTCCATAAGCAGCCATAGACTCAATGACATCATCCATTTGCTTCTTGTTAGCCGGATCATTGAATTTAGCTTTGGTTTCAGATGCCTGTGTTTGAATGTCCTCCAATATTTCTGTTACCTTTTCAACATACTCCTCATCCCCGCGTATGATAAAATTCTTTTCCTGTCTGCGTACCTGGAGTACATACTTAATAATACGGTTTGCGTCATCAGCTTTATCCACCCTGTCAGCAGTACTGTTCATTCCATTCCAGCCCACAACTCCTATAAGCGCTGTTAATACCAGCACAATCGCAAAACCACCACCAATCTTCACTGCAAATTTCATGTTCTTTAACATAGCCTACTCCTTGTCTTTAACTTCCTTTACTGTCTTTATCTTGAATACAGGAGAATCTCCAGGATTCTCGCAACCCATCATCCACATTTTATTTTTTCCCATAAAAGCAATGGTTTAACCTCCTTTCGCTTTCTTCTAAGCTCAACAATCATTAATAATTGTTGAATTGTCTGATACACATTTTTACAAGGACATAATCCTGCCTCTAATGCGCTAAAGAACGGAGAAAAATCCTTTTCTAAGCAGGGATTGTTAATAAAAAAACATGTTCGGCTTCTTTTTTGCATTTTCATTTCCTCCAAACGTAATTCCCATTCTCCTGCTCATCAAAATTCATTTTCTTCCAGAATACTCTGGCACTATCCCTTACCCTGTCCGTTACAATTCTAGGTTCCCGATCCATTACAAACCCTCTTTGACATTTTCTTTGCTTTTGCTCTTCTCATATTCGTTAACGATATGTATATTATTTCCCTGCTCCCTTCCGTTACGGGATCTCCATGTCCCGGATAAATCTTCTGAATATTCTCTGAGTAAAGTTTTATCAGCATTTCAATGAAACTCGCATCGTATATCTCATCAGCGGATCTGATTGCGATAGGTGTGTCACCCGCGAATAAGACACCTTCTTCCTCACAGTAAA
>JAGLYY010000415.1 GCA_023131935.1 Spirochaetales bacterium
CTTTCCCTCCATTCGATGGGGTCCCTCGACAGGAAGACAGGAATCCTGTAAATAAAACAATTATAAGAATGGCGGCGCCGATTTTCTTCACTTTTTATTCCTACCCTTATCTCCCCTACATACCCGTTGAGGGAGGGAATATTCATTTTTTATTGAAAAAAGCAGTTCTTATTATAACCCATGTGACTTGTTTTCTTCCCCCGGTTCACGCGGAAACCTTCGAAAAAATCGATGGTTTCGCTACTAACTGTCCCGATTGTGATCGCAGCGTGGAAATTCTTCAAATTTCGTATGATGTCAGTTTGGGAAAAATTGTGATGTCAAAGTGGTCAGGGACAGTCAGGGACACGTACTTGCCCTTTGAAATTTCGATTTCAGAGGGTTTTTTTTGTAATCCCCAAATTGTTATCGTAAGGTTTTATGTTGCGTTAATTTAGGAAGGATGCATGGCCGAGCAGTGAGTGGAACGAACGACCAGGCAATCGGCTCTTTTCATCCAAATTTTATACATGTTTAATTCGGGAATTTTTGCGATCAGAATTTGGTAAGGGACAAGTAGCTTTTCCTCAATAGGTTCGTTGAAGCTGAACAGAGTTTACTCCCTCTGTATTTCACACTGGCGTCCGCAAGCCCGGAACAGCTTCTTCAGCGAGGGTCTTAACCCTTTAGACTCTTTACCGCCGGAAACTGTGGTATCGCTACATGCCTGAATCGGGCAATTGGCATGGTGGGACTTTCACCCACTGGATTAAGGCCTTCTCGGCCGCTACATACCAATTTTGGGACGGTTTCTTTTGAAAATGTACTGTTTGTGGCTCGGGGACGGTCCATTTTGAAAATGTACTGTTTGTGGCTCGGCTACCATATTTCTGATGTCTGAATCCAAATTTCATCAATAACACCATCCAGAAGATCGAAAATAATTTCCAATAACCCCCCCCCAACAGTACCTGATGGTTTTAGGAGCTTCCCTTCATCGGTGATTTCAACAGAATATGAAATATATTCTTCACGTACACTAATTTCTGCTTCAGGATCTCCTCCATAGAGACAGAGAACTTTCTCTAAACTGTCCCCTACTTTAATTCCCCGATAAGTTGCAAACTTGTCCGAAGTTATTCTTATCAGCATTATTTCCGGCCAGCCCCTATAGTGTTTAATTACTATTCCTTCTTGTGCGTATTCAACTAGGTCCCACTCGGTGGGGCCTAGTTGAATATCATTTATTATTACGCTCGAAGTAAAATAGGTGTTCAATGTACCTGTGTACTGTGCGAGCGGTTCTCCGACAATAATTCTTTCTTCAGCGTCTTCAAGATACACGGAAAAATCTTCGCGGCTGAAAGTATCTTTACCTTCAACTGTTTGACTGTAAACCGGAATTAAAAGTCCACAGCATAAAAGGCTTGTCAATATAAGTTTCAAAACGATCTCCTTTCTCATTTTCTCCTCCTCACTGATAAACTCTGAATAGTAATTTAGTTAATGGATCAATGGCGGTTGCTCTCGCGTTATACACACCTGGAATCGGAATTCTAATCTCAAAATGCAAATGCGGACCTTTGCTCTTTCCTGTACTTCCCACCTCGGCCATCTTCTGCCCCATTACGACGGTATCACCTGGACTCACAATGGTACTATCCTTTTTCAAATGGGCGGACACCGTAGTATTTCCATCAGAGTGCCGTACAAAAACATAATTCCCATATCCCCCTCCATAGCCTACATGTGTTACCACTCCACCCTTCGCTGCTAATACAGGAGTTCCTAATGGTGCCGCCAAATCAAGTCCAAAATGGCCTTCATTTGTCTTACCTCCGGGAGTATCTATTCTTGGTCTCAAAGGATCAAACAAATCAGTAATAATAAAAGTGGGCAATGGATAGGCATATGGTATATCCTCCTCAGGATGAGTAAACATATACTCAAATAGCTGGGTTTGTAATCCATAGACATAAAGATACGGGTCTACAGGTATCACATCCGGCTCTTCTTTCGGTTCTTTCGGTTTCTCCGGTTCCAGTTCAATTTCTTTCCGATCCTTTCTCTTAAGATCAGTT
>JAGLYY010000416.1 GCA_023131935.1 Spirochaetales bacterium
CCGCCCAATTTCGATCAAACTCAAACACTCTTTCTACTGCCTCGTCCGGAGTCTTAGCTGCATATTCTCCAGGTTGCAGTTCTGCTTCAATGCGTGACCGAACATCTGGGGTATGCATCAAAACATTTGTTTTGAATGCAAGCTGCTGAGCAGAATAAACTCCTGATCTGCCACGTCCGCTTGTCAAATATTTCCATATCAATTTACAAGCAAAAGACAATTGATTCCACGTGGGCAATTGATTCCAATTTAATAACTCTGCTTTTGCAATAGGAAGTGTTTCCAAATATTCTGCTAAAGCAATTTGATCGCGTGGATCAATCCCGCTATTTTGTCGTAGAATTTTAAGTGGTAATTTGTCTTGTTCATAAATATCAGCTATTCGCCTTCCTGAATAGGTGGTTAAATCCTTTTTGTCTAATTGAATCAGAAGACTTTCGGGTGTTGTGTCATCCTGCGAATAAACAGGGAAATCAACGAATGGTAGCTCTTGTTGAGGAGGTTGGTGAAATATGTATACCTTTCCGATGAAGTGCTGAAACATCCTACCAGATCGCCCTCTAATGTTATTGAAGGTAAAGTAATCGTATTTTGCACGACCTATTACGTCATCTAAGATAATTACGTTTTTTGCTTTAGTGTTCACTCCCTCTATAAGCGTCGAAGTACAAACAAGAAATTTTAGGCGGCCTTCATTAAAACATCTAACTGAATATTGGGCTAATGAACGGGGAAGACGCCCATGATGCATACCTATTTCTGCAGTAAGAGCTTTTTGAAAAATCCAGTCTGGATGAAAGTTCTCTGATATCCATTTAGATGCACCACCCAAAGAGACTTGTTGCTGACTAACTTTATTTTCAACAAGCGCTCTGGACACATCGTTTACCCGTTTAGGAGAACGGCAAAATATTAATGTTTGACCTTCGATATCTTTTGCCAAATCAACAAGCTGCTCTATATCATCTTTAGATTTATAAACAGGAACCAATTGACTTACAACTGTGGAAAAATTTGTCGAATAAAAAAAGCAATGGAACTTGTCCTCTAATCCCTCAGGAATTTGTCGTATGTTGGGGCCTAATAGATAAAATTGTCCGCCACCCTTATATAATTTATAGAAGGCCTGGTTCAAGGCAATGGTTCTTGTTTTATCCTCAGACATAGAGCCAATCTTATAAAATTCATCAATAACAAAAAAATCGATGGCTGGTAGATTTTCATAAGCGTTAATACGCTCAGCTGTAAAAACAAAAAGGTTTCGATTGCTTGGTTTTTGAGTAATTTGTGTGACAATCTTATATCGATCCGAAAATACTGAAAAACGCCGTCTGGTCTCATCGATTAGCGCAATTGTTGGCACAACAACGGCTATATTAGCATGTCCTTCTTTAGCTATAACCGCATCAATTATTCGACTTTTCCCAAAACTGGTGGGAGCGCTAAGAATAACATTTTCGCCATCTACTAAGCGCCTATAGACTTCAGCTTGAGCTCTATGAAATACAAACGTTTCTTCCATAGAAGGTGGTCTATGAAATTCATGGGCTATAAGATCACGAAAAGACAACTGATCAGGTTCAAGGTATGGGAAGAGACCTACTTGTCTTGTCAAACTATCCAGAATCTCCGCGAACTCTTGAAAATAGTCTCGCTTTTCTAAGGCTCTTAAAACTAATTCTCGCCCAGTATCTTCATCGTCAGGATTATTAACATAACAACTAATCCTATGGAGAATCTCAAAAGGATTTGCTTCAATCAACTCATCCGTTGACAACAAATTCCTTAATTCATCAATGCTCATAAATTCTGCCATCCTTTAAGCTTGCTATCAAGCTCATCTATTAGTTTGGCCTTATCCTCAAGGGGCAACAGAAAAAGATGTATTGTAACGTTAATCGGGAGTTCTTTTTTACTGAAAGTTTTATAATGATGAAGAATCTCATTGCGAAACTCCTCACAATATGCATCAGAACATTCAGTATGGTTGGATATACATCTACTATCATATGTGAGCAACACAGGAATACAAATACGTCTGAACACTTGGTCTAAAGAAGTATTTGGGGATAAAAGTGTATTAAGTGCCTCAGCATGTTCCCATTTAGAATCGATTTTTCCTGCAATTAATACAAACTCGTCCCGCAAGTAATCTCGCTCCATATGGTCTTTAAGCTCTTTTACAACATCTCCTATAGCGGGCGAAATTTTATTATAGAATTTAGCTTCACCCAGCCAGAGCTCAAGATCATTATTCCCCTCAACTACATGAACTGCGTCAAATCCTTTAACGGTATTATTTCTGGCAGATTTATAGTATATTTTTGAAATTGCAGGGGTAGAGTTAAATACTTGCCGTATAGCGGCATGAAGAAACAGCTCTCCGAACTCACCACGGTTCTCAAATTTTTCTGTGGCATAGACTTTTTGGGCAGCTTCACGCATCAAGGCAACCATATTTCCAG
>JAGLYY010000417.1 GCA_023131935.1 Spirochaetales bacterium
GAGTATCACCTCCCCTTTGCCCCGATTCTCTTTGCCCTGGGAAATCTCGGGTTCGAACAGAGTAAAAACACCATTACCGATAAAGGGCTCTCTCTGCTCTCTGTCGGAGGGGGAGCAGGCATTGCTCTAACCCCTTTCAGCCGTCTTGTTTTAAAAGCATCCGCCTGTGGGGGATACTATTTGGGCATGTACGATAACCAGACCGGGGGCAGCGCTTTTCTTAAAGGGGGGATCAACATCTCCTTCCAGTTTACCCCCTCCTTTTCACTGGGGCTTTATGGGTCATATCACCATTATTTTACCGGATCTGAAGTCTTTTTTCAGGGGATTCAGGCTGCCCTGGAGATCTCTTTCAATCCCGCTGGAGTAAGAGGAAGATCTAAAATTGAATTCCTTGATATCCGCTTCGAACAGGTTTTTCCAGTCTTCCACGCTTACTACGCGAAGCACCCCGTAGGAACAATCACCATAAGAAATGGAGAAAACGGCCAGATTGAAAATGTAACTGTCAGCCTGTTTGTTAAAGAATATATGGCAAATCCCACCACATCGCAGAAGCTTGAAAACATTCCCCGCAACCAGGAACGGACAGTACCGCTGTTCTCTCTCTTCGGGAAAAACATCCTGGATATCACCGAGGGGACCGAAGCTTCGGCAGAGGTCATTGTGGAATACACCCTTTCAGGTACCGATATCACAGCCCGCCAAACCTATATCCTTCCCATTGAACGGCGTAATGCCATGACCTGGGAGGATGACAGGAGGGCCGCAAGCTTCGTAACGGCAAATGATCCGGCGGTACTCCGTTTTTCAAAACCGATAGCGGCTGCTGTACGTGAACAGGATACCACATCCCTGAATGATAACTTCCGCTACGCCTTCGCCATTTTTCAGGGACTTTCGGAATATGGGATCGGGTATGTGGTTGATCCGACCACCCCCTATGAGGAACTCTCGGAAAACCGGTATGCCGTGGATTTCCTCCAGTTCCCGAACGAGACCCTCACCTACCGTTCCGGGGACTGTGATGATCTTGCAATCATGTACGCGGCGCTTCTTCAGGCGATCAATATCGACACCGCGTTCATCACCGTACCGGGGCACATATTTCTTGCCGTTGCCCTGGACATATTACCTGAAGAGGGCGGCAAACTTTTTTCGAGCCCACAGAATTTAATATTCAGGGATGAAAACACCTGGGTACCCCTGGAGACCACCATGTTCAAGGAAGGATTCCTGAAAGCCTGGGAGTACGGTGCCCGTGAATGGCGCGCCCATGAACCCGAAGGCAACGCGGGATTCCACCCCCTTCCCGAAGCCTGGAAGACATACCGCCCGGTTGATTCCCCCTTTGATGATACCGATATCCAGGTCCCTGACACCGGTGACGTATTGAAATCCTATAAAAAGGAACTCGAATCCTTTATTAAAAGAGACATTGGAAGCCGCATAGAAGAACTGGAAAAACAGATACGGCAGAGCAATAACAGCCCGCGCTATATCAATCGCCTTGGAGTCCTCTACGCGCGGTACGGCCTTATGGATGATGCCGGCCGGACCTTTGAACGGGCTGCCTCATTGAACTATGTTCCCGCGATTATCAATCTCGGCAACCTCTTCTATCTAGGAGAAGATTTTCCCAAAGCCCTCACCTTTTTTCAGAGGGCGAATCAATTGTCCCCGGAT
>JAGLYY010000418.1 GCA_023131935.1 Spirochaetales bacterium
GGGCAAAGAATATCCTTATGCGGTCTATTGCGAAAATAGCAATGACTTTGCAGAAGGTAATACATCTCCAAGAATGATAATTGAATAAGAAGGTTGATTAGGTAAGACTAAAAACATTTAACCTATCTTTTCTCAAGGATATAGTTAGTCCGGATGTATTTACAAAGGGAAGAGGTAGGCAAAGACATTACCGAAGACGAATGGCTAATTGCCTTTGATTCGAATAGTAGGAAGTAGCCTCTTGTCCATCCCAAAATGGAAAAACCAGAATAAACTAAGTGTATTTTGGTTAAAATGATCTACAGATTAGAACGCTGACATTTAGAATAAAATGTAGATTTAGCCAGATCAAATGCTTCTATCGGGGTGTTAGCGAATTTAATACCGCCGGTTGAAGCCTTACCAGCAGTCTATGTCTGAATTTCTATGGCGGCTGGTTTTCCAATTATCACTATAATTTCTTTTGCTTCTTCAGGAGAATGTGCCGCTTCTGCAGCCGGTATTTGAATTCCGTTATCAGTAAGAATTTTCTTACTTGAAACTCATATAGTCGAGCCACGAAGCACGCCTTATTATCGGTGAAAAGTTAATATTACAATTTTTTCTAGCAGTAGTAGCATGCAGTGAATTTATATAAATGGTCTTTCAATTGAATAGGTTGCATTAAAAAACCTTCTACATTATACGAAATTGACATAAAATAAATAAAACATCGTTCTCATGTGGAGATAATTGTGTCAGGACTATTTATCAAGAATCTTCCAAATTACTTTCGCCTGAAACTTAAGGAATGAGATAAAGTCTATTATCGAACTATTAGCAAATGAAAATTACCCACTCTTAAAAAGTTTTATTAAACTATAGTGTGAACAAAATAACCGGAATAATCCCCCCAAGATATTGAACATGAAACTTATCTACAATAAAATCTTTCTTGAACACGATATTGATCATCCAGAAAACAAGACAAGGTTGAAATATTTTTATGACACTAAAGAGACCAAAATAGAAAACGGTGAACAATATTTGATGTTAGTTCATACAAAAGAACATATTGATAATATAAAGAAAACATCCAATGTAGAAGGTAGCATTGGTTTCGATACAATGACCTGCAAAAGAAGCTACGAAGTTGCCTGTTATGCTGTGGGAGCCGCAATTCAGGCTGCTAAAAAAGGGGGATTTGCTTTAGTAAGACCTCCCGGTCATCATGCAACTAAGTATCAAGCGATGGGATTTTGCTTATTCAACAATATTGCCATTGCATCAAAATATCTATTGAATGAAGGCAAAAGAGTTTTCATTCTGGATTTCGATATCCATCACGGAAATGGAACACAGGATATACTTTTAGGTGAGAAAAATGTTGTGTATTTCTCAACGCACCAATCTCCATGTTATCCGGGAACAGGTTTAAAAGATGAGAAGAATTGTATTAATATTCCACTACCACTTGGTACAGTTGATGATGTTTATATTAAGCAATTGGAAGAGAGACTAATCCCCGCTATAAAAGCCTTTAACCCTGATATCGTTGGAGTGAGTGCTGGATTTGACTCTTATTATAAAGATTATCACTACATGAACCCTACGGTTGGATTCAAATTAACTAAGAAGAGTTATGAAAAAATAAAAGATATTCTGCAAGACTATAAAAACTTCTTCGTTTTAGAAGGCGGCTATAATCCGGAAAGTATTAAAGATGGTGTGGAGATTTTTCTTGATTAACTCTGAGAAGGGAAATGGTATTAGTCTACAAGATACCAAGCACAACACATAAAGATACTACATTACATTGAAATCTATTCTAATGAGCTTGTACTGTAAAAAACCATTCACAAATAGGTTCAAGTGGCTCAAAACTCCTAACGATTAGTTCAGGGTTCTTACTTTCGATCTTCTCCCGCCACTGCCGGATAAGATCCTTGAAAAGCTCCCGCCTTCCGGCAGGAAGAAGGTCG
>JAGLYY010000419.1 GCA_023131935.1 Spirochaetales bacterium
CCCCGCGCCATACGCTTACCTCATACTGATCCCGAAAGATCAAACTCCCTCCGGATCCCCAACAAGCGTGGTGAATCATTCCCAGGCAATATTACCCCCGAGAGGGGGACCGGAGGCTTTTGCTCCTCAACCCCTGTGGAGCAAAAGCAGGAGGTCTACCGCCCGGAGGGATCCACACGAAAAGAACATTCTTCGCAACTGTAATAAACCACCCGGAGCCTCTGTCGGAGGCAGTGGCGGGGATATCTCCTGAAACGCCGGTTGTTTCCTAAAACGACATACCCGCATGGGTTACGCACTTGAAGTGACCCAACGGAAACCGGTCTCTCCCCGTCGCCTGGACCTCCGGCCCTGGGGGCGGGTGCTCATGTAACATTCATCCTGTATGCGGAAAATTCGTCTTGCCGCTCACCGATCTTAAAAAAAAATGCCCTCGCGGAAGAAGGAGACAGAATGCTTCCATTCTGTCTACCCAAGGAGGGGCCGAATACAAAAGAGTGAGGACCGCCATGGAGGGCGGACCGGGCGTCGAAGCCGGAACAGGAGGTTCCGGCGGAGTGCGGAAAACGAAAAATGAATTTGATGCTTCAAACAGTACAGTAAATAACAGCCCCGACGCAGCTTGTTGCTGCTAGTATCGCAACAAGGTCGAGGAGGGCGTCCGCAAGCTTTAGCTTATCGATAACGCGCATTATCGGAAGCTGAAGCGGTCTGTCCGGATAAAAGTGCAGGGGTAATAGCTTTCTTGTACCTCAAAAGACAGGCTTTTCTCCGGTCAGATGCGGACGCCCGGAACAGCTTCTTCCGCGGGGGTGGATGCCTTTGAACACCTCATTACCGGGTCGGTCAAAAGCAGGAAATCGATAATTCCCAGTTCCTGTTGTCACCGAACACTATGATAATCCTGATTTCATCTTCCTTATAAAACTCAGTCCAGTAACAGCCGGAATCCGCCATCTTGTTTTGGATCTGACATACAAGTGCTTCCGGTTCAAACCATTTAATAGCTTCACGAAGTAATTTTTCCTCATTTGATTCGTGAAATAGCAAGATTACTTAAACCTCAATTATCGTTAAAATCAAATCCCGCAGTCTCTATTGGAGAGCCCCGTCCAAATTTTGGTACTCTTCCTTTTGAAAATATACTGTTCGTGGCTCGGCTACTCTTTTCCCTTGATATTAAATTTTAATCGTTCTATATCCGCGATTCTATTGAATTCAAAATATGTTAATCCTGACTTCTCAATTAGTTTTTTTACCTTTTCTAATAGGAATATATGTCCTGTACCTATTGGAGAAAAAATATCACTTCCATCCCAAGTATTTGGATCAAAAAAGTAGCCTTTCAGATATTCTGATTTCCTAAGTCCTTTAGGTGTATTTCTAGTTTTTACGATTATTTCGCTTTGAGATTTATCAATTATCCCGCATCTGCCTACAATTACAAAACCATAGTAGCCTGTAATCAACTTATTCTTATTATCATAAATATCAGCAGGAAAAGTCCTCCATCCTGATATTTTATTGCTTTCCAGGACCTCCACTACTTTTTGAGAAATAAGATATAACAGTGCGTGTCCTGTAGGAACAAGATCTTTAAACCTTTTACCTTTCATTATCGTAAACACTAATGGGTTTTTTATCTGTATTTCACCTTTTAATATTCGATAAGCATCCAATTTTTTTTCTACCGGAGAAACTCGAACCACACCTTTTTCTTCTGCGTCCGTAAAACTGTATACTTCTTCTCCATTTAACACCATAATTCTTTCCTAATAATTAATATCAAATCCATATTCATCAGCAAGCTCTCTACCATAATTTAAAACATCCTCAGGCTTTGCTGTGGGATTTTCTTGAAAGAATGTTTCCCATTGTTGGTTGTATTCCTTAGCCTTATTCAGATGATCACTTCCTTCCCACCATGCTCCACCTCTTGGATCATGTATATCTATTCCGAGAGCTTCGAAATCATTTATAAATTCTTGAGGGAAAACATGGTGAGCATGTTTTCCGTAACCAGACTCTCCAGTATATCGTTTTAAATTCTTCCTAAAGTTAGACTTATTAAAACTTCCTTTTATATTTTCAACATCCCATGGGTTTATAGACGAATCATAAGCATTTCCTGATTTATCCGCATAAATCCAATTACCATTAAAATCTTTATATACATTCCATCCTTTGGGAATAGAAGCCCCGTGTCCCTCTGATAATCCTTGCTGTGGATTACTTTGGATCTTTGTTAAACTAAATAAACAAAATAAAGCAGTTACACCCTCTATAATTGCTTTTGCTAATAAATAAGCAGGCCCTGCTACGAATTTCCCATCCGGATCAACATACTTAATCGGATTATTCCCAGCATAATGATACAAGTTCAGGTTAACAGGATTAAACACCCCGCCCATTCCTGGCAACTTCGAGGGATCCCCTCCAGGCTGCGGCACATACCTCCCAAGCGCCGGGTCAACACTCATCCACCGGCTTGTCTTCGGGTCAAGGTACCTCGCCCCGAAGTAGTAGAGTCCGGTCTCTTCGTCTAATTCTTGTGAGGTAAAACGATGACTTATAATATGCTTGTTACTCCCTTCATCGATCCAGCTCTCACCATAGGGAGTGTATTCCATGT
>JAGLYY010000042.1 GCA_023131935.1 Spirochaetales bacterium
CACCCCGATGAATCGGAAAAAATCCACGATGAGCTTCTTACCATCGAAAAGGATATGTTTAAAGCCCTGGAGATCCCCTTCAGGGTGGTTGATACCTGTACGGGCGATCTGGGGAATCCCGCTTACCGAAAATACGATCTCGAAGCCTGGATGCCTGGAAGAGGAGAAAAGGGGGACTGGGGGGAAATAACCAGTACCAGCAACTGTACCGATTATCAGGCACGCCGGCTCCAGGTAAGGTTCCGGGAAGATGGCAAGAACCGTCATGTTCACCTGGTAAACGGTACCGGTATTGCCAACTCCCGCGCTATTATTGCTATTCTCGAGAACCACCAGAAGGAGGATGGTTCGGTAAGGATCCCGGAAAAACTTGTCCCCTACACCGGTTTCACCGAAATCAAGCCCAAAAAAACATGACCGGTTTTCCTCCTCTTCCCCTTTCCCCCTTTTCGAACTATCATTTAGTATAGGGGTGTATTATGAAAAAAGCATTACTTGTAATCGACATGCAAGTCGATTTCTGTCCAGGGGGGGCTCTGGCGGTAACCGGGGGTGACAGTATCATCCCGGTAATCAACCAGATAATGCCCAGGTTCGATCTGGTCGTTGCAACACAGGATTGGCACCCCATAGGCCACATATCCTTCGCTTCAACCCATATCGGGGAATCTCCGGGAAGCTCCATACAGACCTCTTACGGCGAGCAGATTCTTTGGCCAGACCATTGCGTCCAGGGTTACCGGGGATCGGCTTTTCATCCTGATCTCGATACAAATCCCTTCTCCATGATACTTCGAAAAGGAACAAGAAAAGATCTCGATTCCTATTCCGCTTTCCTCGAAAACGACAGGACAACCATGACCGGCCTTGAGGGGTACCTGAAAAATCTTCGGATCTCTACTCTCTACGTCTGCGGTCTGGCCACGGATTACTGTGTTTACTACACCGTGATGGATGCCCTGAAACTTGGTTTTGAGACAAAGGTGATCGAAGACGCCGTAAAGGAGGTTGGAATACCTGAGGGAAGTCTTCTGAATGCTGTAAATAATATGAAACAGGGGGGGGCAGCCCTCCTCCTGTCAAAGGATCTTGAATGACCCCGCTGCTCACCGATTTTTATGAGCTTACCATGATTCAAGGATACTATCTGGAAAATCGGAACCCTTATGTGGTGTTTGATATGTTCTTCCGGAAACAGCCCTTCGGTGGAGGTTTTTCGATTTTTACCGGTTTGGAGGAGTTAATCAATATTCTTGAAACCCTGACTTTTCAACCGGGAGATCTTGAGTTCCTCAAGGAGCAGGGGATATTCCGCGATTCCTTCCTCGAATATCTTAAGGATTTTCGTTTTACCGGTGATCTCTACGCTATGGAGGAGGGGACCGTTATCTTTCCCGGGGAACCCCTTATCCGGGTACACGCCCCCCTTATTCAAGCCCAGCTGGTAGAGAGTCTTCTTTTAAACAGGATCAACTTCCAGACTCTCATCGCGACAAAAACAGCAAGGGTGACTCTCGCCGCTGATGGCAGAGGTGTTCTTGAATTTGGTCTGAGGCGGGCACAGGGTTCCGATGGCGCCCTTTCAGCTTCCCGGGCAGCCTTTATCGGCGGAGTCGCCGCCACATCCAATACCCTCGCGGGGAAACACTTCGGCATCCCCGTAAGCGGTACAATGGCCCATTCCTGGGTTATGGCCTTTGACAGTGAGCTGGAATCATTCAGGCGATACGCAAAAATCTATCCCGAGAAGTGTGTTCTATTAATCGATACCTACGATACCTTAAACAGCGGGGTAGAAAACGCTATCATCGTCGGAAAGGAACTTAAGGAAAAGGGGCATCGCCTTGGAATACGCCTTGACAGCGGAGATCTCGAGTATCTCTCCAAGGAAGTACGCAAACAGCTTGACGAAAATGGGTTAGAGGATGCTTTTATCGCGGTCTCCAACGACTTGAATGAAAATATTATCGCTCAACTCATCAGGTCAGGATCTCCCATCGACCTCTGGGGGGTCGGCACTCAACTGATAACAGGAGCGGGGGACGCTGCCTTTTCCGGGGTATATAAAATGAGTGCCCGAGAGGAGAAAGGGGAATTTATCCCCACGATGAAACTATCCGATAACCCGGAAAAGATGAGCAATCCCGGGATTAAACAGGTATACCGGTTCTACGATAAAACAGGACATCCCTGCGGCGACCTTATCACCCTGGAAGAGGAGAATATTAACCCTGATCAAACGATAACCTTCTACCATCCGATGTATGAATATACTCACATTACGGTTTCTCATTGCAGCCGGGTTGAACCACTCCTCGAAAAGGTTATGCAAAAGGGGAAAAGGGTATCTCCCTCCCCCTCCCTGGATGAGTTACAACAAAGAACACGGGAGAACCTGTCCCATATACCCGAAAGATATACCCGGTTGATAAATCCCCATATCTACAAGGTCTCCCTCTCGGAGACACTGAAAACCCTAAAATTCAGGATGATCGATGACTTTACCAGCCAGCACACCGAAACCTATTGAACCTGACATCACCATTGGATCCAAAAGGATTTCACGAAGCGATCCTGCCTTCATCGTCGCGGAAATCGGGACAGCCCACGGAGGAGATGAAGAAAAAGCAAAAGAATTGATAGATGCCGCGGCGGAGGGGTGGGCTGATTGTGCTAAGTTTCAATTGGTCTTTGCGGACGAGATTATCCATCCGGAAACAGGCAAAGTCGATCTTCCCGGAGGAAGCATAGATCTTTACAAGTCCTTTAAAGCATTGGAGCGGAGTGAACAGTTTTACCGGAACCTCAAGGAATATACCGAATCGAAGGGCCTTTTCTTCCTTTGCACACCCTTTGGCCGCAGGAGCGCGGCAATTCTTCAAAACCTAAAAGTGGAAGCGGTAAAGATCGCCTCTCCGGAGTTGAATCATTATCCCCTCCTCGAACAGGTTAACCGCTGGGCTGTACCGATAATTCTTTCCTCCGGGGTCTCTACCCTATCGGACATCGAAGCGACCTTAAGCTATTTGACAAGTCCGGCACTGCTTCTCCACTGTGTCACCAGCTACCCCGCCCCTCCGGAGGAGTATAACCTTAATATCATTCCCCTCCTGTCCCGGCTTTTCGGTATTCCCACCGGAGTATCGGACCATTCAAGGGACCCCATATTAGTTCCCTCGCTGGCCGCCGCTCTGGGGGCAGGGATCATCGAAAAACATATTACCCTCGATAACTC
The DNA here is from genome assembly GCA_023131935.1 of Spirochaetales bacterium. Lineage (GTDB taxonomy): Bacteria > Spirochaetota > Spirochaetia > JAGLYY01 > JAGLYY01 > JAGLYY01. The sequence goes on from JAGLYY010000042.1 coordinate 3,236, forward strand.
AGGGACAGGCCTGGATGACAAGGTGGCATTAAATCCCCGGAAGTTTAAAACCATGGTCCAGGGGATTCGCGGTGCTGAAGCAGATGGCTTTGAGGAGACAGTTCGGAAGCTCATCGCCCGGTATTCCACCGATCTGGTGGAAGCAGTTCTTGGGACCGGCAGGAAAGATCTCTCTGAATCTGAAAAACAGAATTACAGGACAACCAACAGAAGTATTCACGCGCTTACCGATCTGCCCGCGGGAACCATCCTTACCGATCAGAATGTTGCCCTGCTCCGTTCCGAAAAGAACCTTCCCCCTGGACTATTCCCGAAATACCTTCCCCTTATACTGGGAAAAGCTTTAAAGAGACCGGTGTTTTCCGGCAAGGGAATTGTGTGGGAAGATATCCTGTGACTTATTTATTCTTTTTCGCGAGGACCCGGATTGTCTCAAGACCGACTTCGATAGAATTTTTAATAGCACGGGCGGTTTTCTCCGCGTCCGCGAAGGGGGAATCGTCCCCAATCACCCCCAGGACAGCTCCTGTAAGTACTTCATCAGCAGGTCCGGCCTGAGCAGGACCTGCTTCATTCTTCAGCTCCTGTGTCATAATGGCGCCAAGGGTAAAAAGGAGGGAACACTCCATTTCCGAGGCCAGAACTCCCGCCCCCTTAAGGACCTTGACATACTGCCTGTGCTCTTCCGCCAGAGGACCGGCTTTGAATTCCCTGGCATAGAGTGAATCTTTTGTGTGGACAGTGCCGTAAAATACATTATCAATCTGAAGATTAATAGCGGCCTCGAGAGATGCTTCTACCATCTCCAGAGAGGCGACAGCAGGAAAACCAGGGGGTACGTAGTTCAAGGTCGTTCCTTCATCCCTGACCGCCGCGGTGGGTATTACCACGGCCCCCGCGCGGATGTAGGATGGTTGAAGGGACCCGGAGGTACCCACCCGGATAAAACGACGTCCACCTAACCGGAACAGCTCATTGACAATTATATCAACACTCGGGGCGCCCATTCCGGTAGCGACAACAGCCACATCGATTGGCCCGTTATCGGAATCAAGTTCCCCGATATACACATTATGGCACCGTGGGTGTTCTATCACCTTTGTATTGGTAAAGTATTTTGCTATCTCAGCGGCCCGGCCATCTGATCCGGGCAGGAGAATGTATCGTCCAACTCCATTATTCCCACAGAGATCTTCCGCGGTTATGTTCATGTGGTGGGGTTTGAAGGTTTGATCAATCATCGTATACAAAACGCATAAAAGAGGTCGAAAGGGAATGAATGTACCCGTCATCATCTGCGACAAGTATATATCCCTCCTTATCCGCTCCAAGGAAGGGATACCACTCTCGGCTAGCAAAATACTGACGGATGGTTTTCGCCTCAAACCAGGAATCTGTATCTTTCGCCTTTTCCGAATCGCAGGTTTCTTCTACCAGTTTCTTATCTACTCGCAGCTTCATCATAAAAGAGTTAGACATTTCCCCTCCTGTGTTGTCCTTTATGCTCCAGTATATCTCAATTAACCTTTTTATTATATACCATGGCTTAAAAAAGAATAATTCATCTGGTTAGGCCAGATAAAACACTATGCGCGAAAGTTGATCGAAAGCTTAATCCGGCTGTTGTTTTTCATTTAACAAAAAACCCGCCAAAACCGGCGGGTTCCGCGGTTTCCCTTACGGGAGTTGTCTTTGGGCGACAATGGACTCGAACCATCGACCCCTTGCGTGTCGAGCAAGTGCTCTAACCAACTGAGCTAGCCGCCCGTGTCGCGTATCATCATAGCTGAATTGCCTTCCTTGTCAAGCGCTATGGGGCGGATCTTAGTTTGCTGACAGCCTTATTTCAAGCTCATGAGCACCCGCTCGAGAACCTTACTCCGGTCCAGGGGCTTTACAATGTAATTCTTGGCTCCCAGGAGGAGTGATTTCTTTACCAGGTCCTGCTTCCCAAGTGCGCTGATCATTATAATTTTTGCATCTTTATCAAACTCAATGATCTTTTCCAAGGCAGTTACACCATCCATCCTCGGCATGGTGATATCCATGGTAACAAGGTCAACATTCGGATACAATTCTTTATATTTCTCAAGGCCCTCAACGCCGTCTTTCGCCGTTCCTATAACATCAAATCCCTCGGAGGTAAGAATTTGACTGATCTGTTTTGTAACAAACATGGAGTCATCGACAACCAACACCCGGTAAGCAACTCCATCATCTTTCATCCCCTCAGCCTTCCGTTCGTTGATGTTAGGGAAATCCATTTTTGTTTTCATACCGAAAGCCTCCTATGCCCTTTCTCTAACTGCAACGTTGATTTCCACCTTGCCATGGGGAAGTGTGACCGGGACTATCAACGCTTCTACTTCAGTATCGGTTACTTCCATATTATCCCCGGTTATTATCGCCGGAGGAGTAAGGTCAAATTTAAAACCCAGATCATGGAGTTTCGTAACTGCTTGTGCCGTAATCATATTGGCAAGCTCTGTGATCGTTGCTTTCGCAAGTTCATCCATCGAGGTGAGCTCCTCACCATTCATCGCAGACGCGATTTTGATTGCCGTGCTGTTGCTCATATCAAAGAGAACTCGGCCTTCCACATCTCCTGCCAGCCCCACGATGGCGGTAACCCCAAGAGCTGTTTGTGTTGCCGGTTTTAAATACAACTCTCCACGCTTAGGTTCTTCGCCCAAGACCTCTTTGAGCACGTTAAACGCGGATTCCACGAATGGGTTAATATACTCGACTCTCATATTCCAAGCTCCTTAATTACATTCATCTTTATCGAAGCCACCCCTGCTCCGCTGTTCCCTATCTTCTGTATTTTTTGTATGCACTGATATTTCCCTCACCCACTGCTGTCCACCCATCAGCAGGAAGATTCTCATGTTCTCCGACAATCAATATACCCTCTTCCTTCAGTTTCTCTTCAAACTCCGTCAGAACCAGGGCCTGTTCGTCAGGCGTAAGAAAGGAAAGGAGATCCCGGGCCACTATCAGGTCCACGGGGGGAAAGGGATTCGGATGAAGAATATCATGAAATTCGAACAGGAGCATATCCCGTATTTCGGGGGAGAAGCTGAAACCATTCTTCCCTTCCACTATCCAATCCGTGTAGTCCTCAGGAATCATCCCTTCACCGAATACAAGATTCGGCGCTGTGGAGATACTCAACAGATCATTATCATTTGCCCACAGCTTAATACTTAATAAAGGATACTTCTCTTTCAGCAGCGTGGCAATAGAGTATGCCTCATATCCCTGCCCACATCCAACATTCCAGACATTGAAATTACCCTGGTCCCTATCTGACAGGATCGAGGCAACTGCTTTCCGGAGGTCCGCCTTCCAAAAGCACCCGGAATCCCGACTGAAAAAGACCGAGAGAAATTCATCTGCTTCTACCGGGTCTTTCAACTGGAGGTCCGACCTGGGCCGTATCTTTTTCCATTCTTCGAACCGCTGGTGCACCCAATCCCGGTTTACCGGAGATACAAAGAACTTCCGGAAGGTAGCGAGGGTTTCCATAATAAAGGTATAGTCGAGCTCTGCCTCCGGTTCAACCGGTTGGGATGCCAGAGCCCTCGGGGTCTCCTCGACTGCTGCCTCCTCCTGCTTTCCGAAAATTCTTTCCGCATCAAGGATCAAATACAGCTTTTCATATTTTTCCACCACCCCTTCAATATATTTAATATTGATGTCACCAAACAGGGGGTGGGGAGGTTGAATGGACTCAGAGGAAACTCCCACAACTTTTTCGATGGTATCGACGATAATCCCTAGGATATTATCCTCTAACCTGAGGATAATGATGTTTTCCTGTTCACCGGCTCTTTTTGAAAGGGCAGGAAGGTGAAACATGATCCGCAGATCAATAATAGATATAATCTCACCACGAAGATTGTAGACCCCCCGGACAAAGGGTACCGAGTTGGGAACAAAGGTGAATTTTCGCGCTTTGGAAATTTCCTTCACCTTCATGATATCAATCCCGTATTCCTTTCCTCCGAGGGAGAAGGTAACCATCTTGAAGTCTATCGAATTAACCTGCTCCTGCATTTCCTCTTCTATTTGTTCAGTTGTTAATGCTTCCATGTAAGAAACTCCCTTTAAAAGGAATCACGAGATAGACGCCGCTCGACGACGCCTGTTTTCTATCTCTTTTCTGAGACCCAGGTCAAGAAGCTGGCTGACATCGATAATGAGCGATACAGTACCATCCCCCAGGATAGTAGCCCCGGCGATACCCGGAGAATTTGTATACCTGTCCCGGAGGGGCTTTATTACGACATCCTCTTCGCCAATGAGAGCGTCTATCATGAGACCCATCTTCTTGTCAGCTGTACCGACGATAACGACAAAATTATATTCACCTTCCTCTTCTGAGGCTATGTTGAATAGTCTGTTCAACCTCAAGAGAGAAACAACATCCTCTCTGACGTTGAAAACTTCATAATTATCGATAAACTTGATTTCATCAGGTTTTATCCGGTGACTTTCCACAACCGAAGAGATGGGGATCGCGTAAATCTCGGAACCAACCCGGACAAGCAGCCCCTGAATTATCGCGAGAGTGAGGGGGAGCTTGATAGTAAAGTGAGTGCCTTTTCCCTTCTCGGACCATACACTGACATTGCCATTCAGTTTCTCGATCTGTTTTTTCACCACATCGAGGCCTACTCCCCGTCCTGAGATATTTGTTACCTCTTTTGCGGTGGAGAACCCGGCATCAAAAATCAAATTAAATGCTTCTATATCAGAAAGGCGTTTACTCGGATGGATAATCCCCCGGTCGATGGCCCGCTGATGAACAGCATCAATATCAATCCCTTTTCCGTCGTCGGATATTTCGATGATGATCATGTTCCCTTCGTTGCTTGCCTTAAGCCGGACAACCCCATCTTCTTCCTTCCCGGCGGCCTTCCGCTCGGAGGGGATTTCAACACCATGATCGATTGAGTTCCGTACGCAATGGATCAACGGATCAAGAAGATCTTCGATTACTGATTTGTCAAGCTCCGTATCCTCCCCTTCGAGAATGAGATTTACCTTTTTCCCGAGGGATTTTGAAACGTCCCTGACAAGACGCGGGAACCGGGAGAAAATCTGGGAAATCGGGACCATCCGGATCTGCATGACCCCTTCCTGGAGCTCACCGGTAATCCGGCTAAGGTTCTGGTTTGTGCTCCTGAACTTACTTACGGTGTTCTTCAGCTTCCCTCCAAAAGTGTCGAAGAGGGTAAACATATTGCCGTATTCATCCAGGATTTCCTTCTTTACTTCCTTCACAGACCGCCCTTTTTGAATCGATTCTATATAATCCGGAAGGGTATCAAAGAGTTCCTTCAACCGCTCACGATAGGTTGACTCGGTAGTCTGGAGATCCAGCTGGGCATCGGAGAACTGGTTTGCTATTTGATTGAAGGTGGCCTTGTTTATGACCGTTTCACTTACAAGATTTAAGAGATCGTCTATCCTGCGGGAGTCTACCCTGAGGACTGAGCCGCCTTTTGCCGCTTTTCTACCCTCTGATACTTTAGCCTCACCCTTTGGTTCAGCCTTTTGAGACGGGGTCTTCTCTTC
>JAGLYY010000420.1 GCA_023131935.1 Spirochaetales bacterium
TTTGAGATTTGTTAACTTTTACCCGCGGTCCCTATAGGAGGGGTACGTCCCAATATTGGGACGGTTTCTTTTCAAAATGTACTGTTTGTGGCCCGTCGGGGGCTTCGAGTAAAACTCATCCTGTATGCGGAAAATTCGTCTTGCCTGCTTACCGGACTCATAAAAATGCCCTCGCGGAAGAAGGAGACAGAATGCTTCCATTCTGTCTACCCAAGGAGGGGCCGAAAAGAAAAAAGTGAGGACCGCCATGGAGGGCGGACCGGGCGGCGCCGCCGGAACAGGAGGTTCCGGCGGAGTGCGAAAAACGTAAAATGAATTTGATGCTTCAAACTGTACAGGAAATACCGGCCCCGACGCAGTGGCGTCGTGGAGGGCGTCCGCAAGCTTTAGCTTATCGATAATGTGGCATTATCGGAAGCTGAAGCGGTCTGTCCGGAGAAAAGTGCATAGGTAAAAGCTTTCTTCTATTCGGGAAGACAAGCTTTTCTTCGGTCAGATGCGGACGTCCGGAACAGCTTCTTCCGCGAGGGTGAATGCCTTTCGACACCTCATTACCGGATCTGTCAAAACCAGGAAATCGATAATTCCCAGTTCCTGTTGTCACCGAACACTATGATGATCCTGATTTCATCTTCCTTATAAAACTCAATCCAATAACAGCTGGAATCCGCCATCTTGTTTTGGATTTGACATACAAGTGCTTCCGTTTCAAAGCATTTAATAGATTCACGAAGTAATTTTTCCTCATTTGATTCGTGAAATAGCAAGATTACTTAAACCTCAATTATCGTTAAAACTCAACTCCCGCTAATCCTAATAGGAAAACCCTGTCCAAATTTTGGATCTCTTTACTTAAAAATGTACTGTTTGTGGCACGGCTCCGCGCGAAAGCAGAAAAACAAACATCATTCCGCAGCCTGCGACTCCTCAGTCTACTCTACTGGTTCCTCAACTTATAATATACCGCAGATCAGGTAATTAATAGTCCTTATTATAGACATTTATGATTCTATCTCGTAGTTGATAATTTCTATTATACTTGCTCCCGGATATATCCTCCATTCTACTAGCAATTTCCTTATCTGATCACTTCCTATTTTTATTGTAAAAGAATATTTACCAATTATTATTGACTTTCCATCTTTCGCTACAGTCTTTTTACGATGGAAATCCTTATCATTAAATATTAATTCCACTTTTTCTGTACCATATCTTTCTTTCAATGTAGCTTCCATAAGTAAAGATATTTCATTTGCTTCATTTCTCACATTTTCGAAATAAGAGTCCACATCACCTTCAAATATCATATTCCTTACAATTAGAAAGAATACTATTAAAAGGAAAACCAACAGTATGAATTTATAATTTTTTGTACTCTTCCATTTTGGCTCCTCATTATTAAAAATCTTATTCTTCCACATATTCACTTCCTTCCATTCCAAAACCAACCATTGCAAAACCACCTAAGGAAAATTCGGTATTTGCTTCTACTTCTGTACTAACGCCTTCAGAATCTAATGTCAGTGTTCCCTCAATCATGGTTGTTGGATCAGATATAGTAATATTCAATTCAGAATTCATTTCCAATTTACCATCTTCTATCTCCACCTCAATATCGGGATTAACTGACACTCCTAAATACCCAACGTCAAGCTCAACATCCGCTTCTAAAGTAATATTTAGGTTTTCTACTTCTTTATTTTCGTCATCTACTGGATCATGCGATAAATGGATTCCAGCACCTAATCCGACTTTCCATTTAAAATGAATGACACCATTATTCTTTCCAAACTCTATTTTAATAGCAAGACCTAATCCAAGTCCGAATTTAAAAGTCCAGTTCCCCGTTGGATCAACATATTTCAACGGATTATTCCCAGCATAATGATAAAGATTCAAATTTACCGGATTAAACACCCCACCCATACCCGGCAGGTTCTGGTTGTGTTTCTTTGCCTCATCATTAACCGGCGCAACCGGCACATACCTCGCAAGTGCCGGATCGACACTCAACCAGCGGCTCGTCTGCGGATCCAGATACCTGGCACCGAAGTAGTAGAGGCCGGTCTCTTCGTCTAATTCCTTTGAGGTAAAACGATGGCTTATAATATGCTTGTTACTCCCCTCAT
>JAGLYY010000421.1 GCA_023131935.1 Spirochaetales bacterium
AATATTCCGGGTCGGTTAATAAAGACTTCATCTTCGTAACTTCCTTTTTTGAAAGCTGATTGGGCCAAATACGTAAACATTTGTGAATAGGGGAGTCAGAGCACTTATGTTTGATCTCCTTAGACCAGGAAAGGTATTTGTACATGGAAATACCGAAGAAACGAAGGACCCTGCTAAGGCCCAGAGAATCCTTAACGCGGTTGATTGTCGTTACAATCATAGTTTTCGTTTGAAGTTTTGATAGAGAAGACTGTTGAAGACGCTTAAGGATAGAGATTGTTACATCACGAACACGCAGTGCAGCTGTGAATACTTCTACTGCCAACTTGCTTTGTAAGAATTCTTTCACGAGGGTGATAATCCTTGTAAGATCCTGATCTTCCTTATACCCCAGAAGAGAGGAGTAATCGGTGTTTCTAAAACGGTGAAGAGAAGACTTCGGAATAATTCTTTTAAGTTCGTTCGGCAAGATATCCAATGAGGCAGCTATTTTAATATTTGAATGGTAAGAGTTGTATGCCATAAGATGAAAAACTCCTGATGTGGATTCTTATAGATTATTAGAGTAATTGACTTTCCTTAAAATTGATAGATGAAGATGGGATAAGAGTCAAGAACAATGATAGGCAAAATAGCTGAGGATTGAAATGTAACAGGTATGGCGGCCTATTCTGCTGGATGAAATAGGTTGCCCGATAATGAGGTGTTCAAAGGCATCAACCCTCGAGGAAGAAGCTGTTCCGGGCGTCCGCATCTGACCGAAGAAAAGCTTATCTTTCCAATACAAGAGAGCTGTAACCACTGCACTTTTCTCCGGACAGACCGCTCAAGCTTCCCATAATGCGCATTATCGATAAGCTTGAGCTTGCGGACACCCTCCACAACCTTGTTGCGATACTAGCAGCAACAAGCTGCGTCGGGGTGTTATTTCCTGTACTGTTTGAAGCATCAAATTCGAATTGTGTTTTCCACACTCCGCTGGAACCTCCTGTTCCGGCTACGCCGCCCGGTCCGCCATCCCTGGCGGTCCGGGTTTCTTTGTTTTCGGCCCCTCCTTGGGTAGACAGAATCGGAAGATTCTGTCTACTTCTTCCGCGAGGGCATTTTTTTGCAGTCGGTGAGCCGACAAGACGAATTATCCGTGTACAAGATGAGAGTTCAACTTGAAACGCCCGCCTCCAGAGCCGAAGGCCCAGGCGGCGGGGAGAAGTCGGCTTCCGTTGTATCCCTTCAAGTACGTAACCCATGCGGGTATGTTTTTTTGGGTAACAACCGGCGTTTTCTTAAAATAGCTCCGCCACTGCCTCCGGCAGAGGCTCCGGGTGGTTTTTTAATGATAAATTATATTTTAAATTCCTGTTCGGAAATGGTTTCTTTTCCAAATAAGAGCTATTATGCTTACTTTATGATTAAGCTCAATCACTTCGGTAAGGGTATTTTAGGAAAACCGATTTTCCATTGAGCGAAAGGATGGATGAAAATGCGCATTCATAATCTGATAGAAGATCTAGTTCTCAAGTGGGTTGATGAGATTTTCTCCGATGAAAAGAAACAGGAAAAATGTCATTATCTGATTAACGAAGAATCCAAACTTGATGTTGCTTGTTTTGTACTAAACAGAATGGAACCCCGATACTCAATCTCTGAAAGGGGGCTGGCCCACTTCAAAGCGGAGATATCTCCACAATTGAACGCTGATATTGAAACCCTCATCTATGAAGGATTGAGGAGGGTGAGCAGAAACATCCGGCCTTTAAGTAATACCCTTTCCAGCAATATTCCAAAGAGCGGTCCTTTTTTTAACTTTCCAACAATTATAGGAAGAATCTTCTTCGGAAATACTTTTGAACCGGTCAGGGAGTTGTCTATCGCCCTTTACCAGGAGGACAAACTTGTTGAAATGATGGCGCCAACCTGGCAGAATCCCTATCCTTTATCGGAAATAGACCCCGGTTCTTTCCAGTTCTGGCCTCTTACTGTGAAGGCGGATAGTGAATCCAGAGAGTTCCCATTTGAGGTCCGAATCCGCAGTTCAGGTTTCGAAGATATCCACCACCATTTCGTGCTTCGTCTGAAAAGGGAAAAAGAACTTCTCGATACCTATCAGGCAAGTGATGTATTTAAAATTGAAGATCTTTACCTTTTCCCTGAGGGAGAAGAAGAGGATAGCTAACCACTAGTATTGCTCTGAAAATATCTGTACGTCGTGTAATCTGCCAAGAACCTCCTCTTCAATAAAATCTTCAATCTTGTTCATTACTTTCTCACCATATTCCCTGGAATTGGATACAAGGGCGACCCCTATCTGGGTGAAAGAGAGGGATTCAAGAAGGTCTACTTCCGCAACCGATACCCGGTATTTCCGGTAGAGCCTGTCCTTCAGTGATTTTACCATTCGCCTTTTATCCTTTATCGATTCTACGCCATACAGTTCGATAATGAACTGCAACATGCTCACTACCACTACACACCTTCGTTGAGGATATCTCCAATCGATTCCATGGTGATGTCAAGGGCAGCTCCCTCCTGAGGTTCCTCCATCCGGGCTTTCAGGGGAAGATACCTTTCGTTGTACACCCGGGCAAGTTTACAAATCTCATCGTTGGAATATTCCTCCGCGGTCTTGACCTCCAGGTTGTAGGATTGCTCTGAAAAACCCCGAAGCATCACATGGAGAGGGTCTGAAATGGTTATGGCGAAATGGGGGCTGTAGAGAGCCAGGAGAGCCATTGTTAATAGGATCACCAGGAAAAAGAAAAGCAGACTGAAGAATGAATAAGCCGTATTAGCCTGTCTGGCGTCGAAAAATATTTCCCAGGGGCCTTCATGTAAATAGGAATAATCTTCCGGTCCGAATTTCTCGGTATAAAAGGCGTTTTCATACCGGGTAAAGCGGGTGGTCCCTCTTTCTTTGATGATGAGTACATCATCCCGCATCCTGGCAATTTCTTCGGGACTCACCCCCCCCTTTTGAAGAAGATAAATAACTTCATCGCCCCTTTTATCCCCCCCACCTCCTGAAAGGTTAACATTGAGAAGGGTCCCGAGAATGCTGTAAGAGAACACAGTAAAAACTACAACGGTAATAACGATTGTGAGAATCCTAGCCAGGTGACGCTGGGCCATAGGGGAATCAACATTTTTTATCTGCCGGAAGATTTTCAAAATACGCAGCAGCCGGAGGATTCTCGCAATCCTGATTGCTTTAATGACCTTGAGTATATTCAGAGATCCTACAAAACCCTGCAGGGCAGCTCCCCCGGTCACGATGGCTAAAACCGCGGGTCCTGAATTGAAGAGTAAAAGGGGAATAGAGGCTGCAAGATCTATCCAGCCACGTTCCCGTGACAGGTAATGCCCTGCACGCCCTTCAGCAAGGGCATTGTGAAATCGAATGAAAAATTCAATGGTAAAAAAGAGATCGAACCCGAATCCGGTGAAAAGCAGGATTTTCCTCAGGTCCAAACTCCATAAAAGGACTATTGCAAAATCTTCCATGAATGTCTGGATGATGACGAGAAGGATTGCAAATACAACTATGGACTCAATAACTGAAACCTTTTTCATACATTGACCTACCAACCGTTTTCCGCGGCAATTTTATAGAACTCATCGAGAACCTTGATATCGAAGCCGTGATATTTATAATTCCGCCTGGCAATATTCAGCCAGCTTTTTTCAGGGAGATCTGCCCCCCGGTCAACCTTCATTCCGGGCTGGTGATTCCTGCCCAGGGCACTTAAGACCGAAGCAATTCGTGAAGTTGCTTCGATGGTGGTGTTATCGTTAAAAGATACATTACTATGAAGGGCGCTCTGAATAACCGGATCGGGAAGAGAGGTAAGTCTTTCCTTCAGGGATGGGAAGATCTGTTCAACAAAAATGGTCCGAACCATACCCATTTCACTCTTGTCTCCGGCGGTGAAAAGGTGGATTGCCGGTTTAAGGAGAATGGATACCCGGACCAGGTCCTTCACCTCTTCCTTACTCATTTTCAGCCGCTGGACCTTGGTGAGCTCAAAGTGTACATACTCTTTCCGGTTATAAACCTGATTGATATATCGATCTACAAAACGATATTGTATTGCTGAATAGCCCCCCGTCAGGTTCCGTCTCCCCTCCGGTTTTTGTAATATATGTGTAATTACACTCATAAGATCTTTCCTGATTTGAGCGGACGGGGCAGGTGGATAATGAATAAAAGAGACAAAAGAATAATTAATCCGTTCGCCAAGAAATTGCTCTAGAGCAATTGTCAGATTTTCATTGGTATAATGGTAGAGGGCGGATACCAGAAAGCCCTGGATTTCCTCCCACCCTTTTCCCGGGAAAAAATTAGGGGAGGAGAGTGTCTGGAATAATTGGATCCCGTTTACCTTTAAGAATTGCAGGATTTGCTCCTCTTTCTGAAGCGGTGTCTGTTGCTGGAGAGCGGGGTTTGCTAAAAGGCGATCAATAAAGGCTTTTGCTTTTTCAACATCAGTCGGCATCTCTTTCCTTTCATTCTGGAAAATATCGTTTGCATGATCTACATTAATAGAAAATAATAGAACAATTATGCTGCGAAAGATAGTCACTTATTTAGTTTTTTTCCTCATTGCCGGTGGGGCACTCCACAGCCAGGACATTATCCTCCCTGAAGATGAGGCTAAAGAGGCCCTTTTTGAGACCCGTCTTGGTGATGCTGAAGTGGACCTCTACCTCGAAGGGTCCTGGAATCTTTCACTTACGGGGGGGTATGGCTTTCTCTATGATTCTTTGTCGGAGACCTTCTCACCTTCAGTTTTTCCCGGCATGAGTTCAGGTTTTCTTTTTTCTCAGGTCCCTGACCTTACCATCTCCCTTTATCTTATGGAACGATATTTTTTTGAAGCATCCATCCTCGACGATTACGAACAGAACACCTATCTCTTGGGATATAACGGTAAACCGGGAGAATTCCTTCAGCGGGTCAGAATCGGCAACACCGATATCGGTGCGGGGACTTACGGATTTCTCCAGGTCCCGGAGGCATCCACCAGCGCCCTTGGCGGTACGGTGAAGTTCGGAAATTCATCATCAACTTATGAAGGGCTTATCCGGTTCGATCCCGCGGCACCCGCGAAGGTCTCATACCTTGGAGACCGGCTTGTCAAGGAATACCACTATGCCTCTACCGACTATCAGCGGGGACGTTTCTTCATCCTCCCCGACCGGGATCTTGAAGGGTTGAAAGTATACGTTGAGGATGATGCAGGCACCTTCACAGGATC
>JAGLYY010000422.1 GCA_023131935.1 Spirochaetales bacterium
GTGAATTTAATTCTGACTGGAGGGCCGCTTTATGGTTGATGATATAACGGTGGATAAAATTTGCCTGAAAAAACCAGTGGTCGAAAAAGGTCTTATTAACCTGCAGATTGGACACCAGTTCGCTGTTCTTGATCTCTACACGGCTGCCATCCCAGTCTTCGGTTATCTTCAGACCGCTTTCCGCATCGAATCCCCAGCTTTTAATATTTGTACTGATCCCCAGCCCCAGGAGATGAGCTCTATTATAGGTATTATTGGCTATTCCCCGAATAATATATTTATTATAAAAGCCACTGTAATCAATTTCCTGCGTAATTCCCGACAAATCAAAATCCGGATACTGATCCACAAAGTAGGAATAACTTAGCAAGATGTCGAACCAGTAGGACCAATACCTGAACGAAGTAAACAGGGAATGGGCCGGTTCCGTCAGATAGGAGATTATTGCATGTTTGAAGACAGCGTCAATGTCCAGATCAAGGAAATCTATTGTTACATTTACCTCTTCATCAGGATGGAAAAATGGTCGGGGAAAAGGAACATAGATCAATTCCAGCGAAGCATTCGCGCCAATAAATATCTGTAGATCGGCCATCAAATCGGGGAGCCGTCCTTCCTCAACATTATCGAGACTGAGGCTGGTTGTATTAATCGCATTTATCACATTGACGGGGCTGTAGAAATCTACCTTCCCCCAGTTTACAAAACGCTGTCCTAGATAAAGATCATAAAAATTGCCATGGAGACCAAAGTAGCACTCTCTCAGAATATTATCCGGCCGGACAATCATCTCATCACCTATGGGCTGGTAATAAAGATTAATTGAGACGAAATAGTCCAAATTCCCATTAAAGAGTTCTCCGGAAATTTCCGGTCGGGCATAAAAACGGATACGCAAATTATCATAAGGAGTGGTCGGCTCAAGATCTCCGTAATAATCTGCCGTCAGATTAAAATTGAAATCTATCGCATAGACCGGAAGTGGAATAATCAATAATAAATAAAATAGTAGTATTTTCATTTCTTCTATTACCTATTCTGTAGATATCGGTGAGTAAAATATCTGTCGGGAATATCCTCTATCACCAGTTGAGTGAACTTTATCACCGAGCTGTGACCGGTCTGTACATTTTCCATGATTACCCGGGAAGGGAATTTGTAGTCCCGCAGTACCTCAACTTCCAGTACTCTGTATCGCTTTAGTAATTCTCCTGCCAGATCGTAATAATCCACTCCAATAATCATAAAATCTGTTTTTCGGTAATAATTTATCGTATAGAGATACCCTACACTCCGACGAGTTTCTTTAGATTTCCCCTGTGCTTTGATAAGATAACATGGCTCACCGTTTAGAATATCTTCACCTTCAAGCGTATAATTAAAATCTTCGGAACTCCGACTGATCAGGTCGCTGAAAGTAAAATCGCTGCCCATAAAATAACCGCCCCCGGAAGTTTCCAGGGCGATCCTTTTTATTCGTTTAATCGAAGGCAAGTACATCCACATCCTGCTTTCGGTGTCATCAAAAAAGGAATGTACCAGCAAACCGGTCCCCCGGACCGAGGGAGGGAAAGTGAAAATAAAAACCCGGTTCTCCTGATTGTCGCCAACCTGTTTTTGGTAAGCTTCAGCTTCAATTTCCCTGATATCCTGATTACGGGAGATGAGTTTTATCTGAAAAACACCTTTAAGATATGGAGGTGTCATGATTTTATCCGCGGCTTCCAGGATGGTTTTAGAATCAATTGCCTGCAGGATAGTACTTAGAAATAGAAGTAATAGGATCAGAATAGTTCTCAATGGGTACTCCTTCTAGTAATGAATTTTTTATCAAAGGACAGAACCAGCAGGGGAAGGAAATAAACGCTAAGAACAAAGGAAGTAAACAGAGACGTAATCAGTAGAAAGCCCAGGATAACGGCTCCGTGAAAGGTGGAGACTAACAGCACTGAGAATGCTGCGATGGAGGTTAAAAAACTTAAGAAAATGGGAATACCGCTATAATCTGTGACGAAACTGAAAACAGCCTTACCCGCAGGTTCGGGATTCTTCATCTTAAAGAAACTTAAGCCCACCAAGGTATGAATACTATAATCCACTACCAGTCCGGTAATAATAGCCACAAATATAATAGAGTAAACATCAATTGGGATGCCCAGGGTATTGATAAGGCCTACAGCAAGCACCATACTGAAAATCCCAGGGGCTATACTGAGAAAGGCCAGTATCAAGTCTTTGTAAACCATCAGGATGACTGCGAAAATCAATATGGTTCCTATTAAATAGGAAAAAAGCCAGTTATCTCTCAATTTCTCAGCTTCATCCAACAGGAGTCTGACAGTACCATGTACCTGCAGGTCCCAGTGGGCCGGTAAATACTCATTCATCGTATTTATAATAATAGTGAATTCATCCAAACTTTTACTATTATGATGCTTTAAGATTCCTTTTATGGAAAAATACCTGTAGGAAGAATCAACCAGGGACTCATACTCTACAGGATCTACTGTCCCGGAGTAATAGAGCAAAAACTGTTCTATCATTGCCTGAAAAGTTTCTTCATCAGCAGTATCCGGGACCCTGAAACTTTCCGGATCGGCACCGTTGAAAAAATAGTTCATTGTTTTAATTACCGTTAGCAGGGAATAGGAGAAACCTATTTCCGGGGAACTCTCCAGACTCCCCTGCAGTTTTTCCAGTAGAGTAATAGCTTTTCTGTTCAGAATCCCGCCGGCTTCACCTGTGTCGATTTCCAGAAAAAAAGGGATGGTTCCGGAGAAATCTCCGGTCAATATCTGTTCCGCTTTTCTTACAGCCGATTCAGATGGAAGCTGCTGTAGAGGATAGGTATTAAGACAGGTTTTGTTTATCTGCATAAATCCCCAGATAAAAAGAAGAACAAGAGCAGAAAGGAGTATATATTGATACCTGTTTATTATCCCGAATATGGATAATTGTAACCTGCGGAAAATAATCAGTACCCTGGTATATTCTTCATTTCTACCACGGAAACGAAACCATGGACACCAGAAAAAAACAAATCCCAGGGCTAGGAGAATAGCCATGCTCATGGTAACTCCTAGAAAAAGATGACCGCCTCCTCCCAGGTAACACAGTGATAGAAAGCCGATAATCGAAGAGGTTGCTGTAATAACCAGAGGCAATAAAAGCCGGCGGCGAACTGTTTTCCCATTTTCATGAGCGGACCTGCGAAGAAAGTGATAGAAGAAATGAATTAGATAATCGCTTAGCAGTCCTATACCGAAAACCGGAATGGCAATGAGCAGGGGGGTAATTTCAATTTGTAAAATACGTACCAGAGCTAAAGCTGCCGCCAGGGATGAGGAAATTACCAGCCAGGCGATAACCATAACCCGGAAATCTTTCAGGATCAGAAAAATTAAACTGATACCAAGCATTAAAAGGGGTATAAATTTACCCAGATCCTTGGTAAGGTATTCTTCTGTCTGGGCTTGCAGTAAAATCTTGCCGGTGTAGAAGAAATCAACCTCCTTTTGTATCGTCTTTAATTTCTTCAGTAGACTATGACCTGAAACTTGTCTACCCAACTCGACATAGATGCTGTAGTAGTCGCTGTCGTTGCCTATATATGGCTCAAGTTCTTTAAAATTTTCTGCTTCAGCAGATAATCCTGATAGAAGATTCAGTTGTCTGCCGGAATCCAATTGCCAGAAATTCCGGGGCAGGAACCCGGTGACCAGAATATCGTCTTCTTTGGCCCGTACAACCTGTGCATTTAGCAATGATTTGATTTTTTTGATTCCCGGGAGATCTTCAATTCTGGTCGAAATCTGTTTGAGGAGGGAAAGATTGCTTATATTAAAGGGGTTACTGGGAGAAATAAAAGGCAGTACAATAATAATAGTATTTTTCTGGGGAATCAACAGCCGACTTTGGGCATCCAAATAAGGAGCAACATAATCATCTTTCGTGGACTGATAGAAGAAAATAGATGATCCTAAGGCAATGACTATTATTAAGTACCAGTATCTTTTAAAGATATCCACATCCAAATTGTAAGTTTAATCTCGTATAAACACAACCTAAATCGATTGATGTTTGAAATTGAAACAAGATATCAGGGGCAACCCCCTGTGATTGCCCAAAAAAAATCTAAAAAACCAGAATCTTTGTAAGCGTCAATTTACTCCCACTCAATAAAAAGGCTTGAAGAGTTTCATAATCTCCTCGTAAATAAGTCCCGGAGGCGCATAGTCCTCGGAATCCAGTGGCTGGGAATCCAGAAAGAAAAAAACGGATCCATCGCTTTTACGCCCCATCAGGTAGAGAAAACGGCATGTTCCATGGGCCTGACGGATTTGGGTTAATTGTTCTTTAATAATGTCCGGTTCAACTGATGGGCGTACATAGCAAAATCTGCTCCAATTGACTATTCAAGTAAGCCGCAATCTCTATTATACAGGTCTGAAAGAAATCCTGCCATCTTTTTTGCTTGCAATATCATCAAGAGCGACGTGAGGGATTCAGCTCGGTAATCGCCTCTTTCCATATTATATCCAGATTATTTCAGTATCTATTTTGCCATTATCAATATTGATTATTCTAAACCCGGTTTTATAAGTTTGCACTACCGGGGTATCACCTTTATCATCAGGGTCGATCTGAAACCAGAGAGAAGGGGTTATATAAACATTAAGATCTTCCTTACTAATGGATAATTCCTGATGATAGTGGCCGCAAAAGACCGCCTTTACCCCCGCAAAAGAGGTCAGGCCGTTCATCAATTCTTCTTTATTTTCAAGTGCAAAATGACTGTCCATAAAATGGTTTCCACAAAATACAGGAGGATGATGGAGAAATACAAGGCTGTTTACTTCCCCATTCGTATACTCTTTTTCAATGATTTGTTTTACCCATTCAAGCTGATTTCGGGAGATTTTATCGCTGGATGAATCAAGAAAAAGACAATTAAAATCATCAAACTTTTCCTGGAAATACAACTCGTTATCCCTGGATTCGGTTTTAAGATTAAAAAGTTCTATTATCATCTCCGGATTATCATGATTTCCCGGAATTATCCGGAATGGTATTGCTGTCTCAGAAAGTTGGTCTTTTATCCACTGATAAATTTTCATGTCTCCATCCCAGGAACAAAGATCTCCTGTAATGATTAATAGTTCGGGACTTTCTTTTCTTACCCTGTTTAAGG
>JAGLYY010000423.1 GCA_023131935.1 Spirochaetales bacterium
GGCCGGGGAAAATGGCTGAATTTGCTCGAGCCGGAAAGCTTGTGGATCTTGTGTCAATAATGGACATGGATCAGGTAAGGGCGGACTATGCGCAGGGCTGGCTCGATCTCGGAAGTGTTGATGGAACCCTGGTAGGTGTTTTTATCAAATCTGCTATTAAGGGTCTTATATGGTATAACCCGAAAGAAATGAAAGCAGCCGGTATAGAAATACCAGCCACATGGGACGATTTGATGGCAGTATCTAGGAAGATAGCAGCGGACGGCAAGGCCCCCTGGGCAATCGGCCTTGAAAGCGGCGCCGCGAGCGGCTGGGCAGGAACCGACTGGCTTGAGGATATCTTCCTGAGAATGCATGGACCGGAGAAATACAAAGAATGGTACGAAGGGAAACTGGCATGGACATCTCCTGAGGTAAAGAGTGTTTGGGAAAAATGGGGCGAAATTGTAGCAAACGAAAGCATGATCTATGGGGGGCCTCAATATGTTCTATCGAAGAATTTTGGTCAGTCTCCAGCCCCTCTGTATGAAACTCCTGCGAAAGCATACTTCCATCATCAGGCAAGTTTTATTCAGAGCTTCATACTAGATATGTTCCCATCTCTTGTTCCTGCTGAAGATTTTGATTTCTTTGGTTTTCCGGCTATTAAACCGGAATACGCAGATGCGGTTGAGGCCGGCGGCGACCTTATTGGTGTATTCAACGATACCCCCCAGTCAAGGGCTTTTATTAATTACCTGGCATCTGTTCAGGCACAGTCATACTGGGTAAGCGGCGCGGGAGCCCTTTCTGCTAACAGGAATGTATCACTTGTATTCTATCCGGATCAGCTTTCAAAGAATGCCGCAAAGCTTCTTTCATCCGCCGATATGGTTGTTTTTGATGCTTCTGATATGATGCCTGGTGAGATGAATACCGCTTTCTGGTCAGCTGTTATGGATTATGTTGAGAATCCCGCAAGTCTTGATTCAATCCTTAAAGATCTTGAAAAAGTAAGAGCGGAAGCCTACTAACAGAAACTGTTTTACTCCGCAGTGGCTAAACCGCTGCGGAGTAATAATACAAAAAAGGATAAGAACATGAATATTAGCGTCATTTTCGGCGCAATAGCCGCAGTGATAACAGTTACGCTCCTGCTTATTGGTTATGTCTACCTGGTAGAAAATACTATCGGAAAAAGAAAAAAGCTAAAGCGAATTACGCCATGGTTTTGGATTGCGCCCGCTTTGATCCTGTTACTTGTTTTTCTTATTTATCCGGTAATAAACACCATATACTTGAGTTTTCAAAATGCAAACTCGACGGAATTTGTTGGATTTGCAAATTACAAATATATTTTTACCGATGAGAAAATGCTGACCCCCCTGAAAAACAATCTTCTATGGCTTGTTTTTTTCACAGGTGTAACAGTTACTCTGGGTTTAGTAATTGCGGTATTATCCGACAGGGTAAAATACGAAGCCGCGGCGAAAGCAGCTGTTTTTTTGCCTATGGCGATATCGTTTGTTGCGGCGGGTGTCATATGGAAGTTCATGTATGAGTATGCGCCGGCCGGAACAGAACAGATCGGTACAGTTAATGCTGTTTTAACAACGGTATTTCCGAAATTTGAACCACAGGCATGGCTGTGGAACAGGTCTCAAAACAACTGGGCATTAATTATTGTAGGAATCTGGATGTGGACCGGGTTTTGTATGGTTATTCTCTCCGCGGGTTTGAAGGGCATACCGGAGTCACTTCTTGAAGCTGCCCGTATCGATGGTGCCGGGGAGTTTAGGATATTTTTCCAAATCATTCTTCCTCTTATGAAATCCACAATTACGGTAGTGGCCACTACCATAATTATCAATGTTCTGAAAATCTTTGATATTGTCTATGTCATGACAAACGGCGCGCTTGGGACCGAGGTTATCGCGAACAGGATGTATAAAGAGATGTTTAATTACCGGAATTATGGCCGGGCCAGTGGTATCGCCGTTCTTCTCCTTTTTGCCATAATTCCGGTAATGGTTATCAATATAAAACGTTTTGGACAGAAGAGGGGCTAAAGATGGTTAAAGGAAATGTAAAGAAATCTTTTGGAGCAAAGATAATTAGTGGAATCACCAAGTCCCCACTCCATTTCATCTTGATTCTTGTCTGCCTGGCCTGGATGCTGCCCTCTGTCGGACTCTTTATCAGCTCTTTCAGGCCAAGACACCTTATACAATCTTCAGGCTGGTGGCAGGCATTCAAACTGCCAATAACATTGACACTGGAGAATTACGGAAAGGTACTTACTCAAAGCGGAATGGGGCTGAGTTTTTTCAACAGTCTGCTGATTTCGATTCCGGCTACGGTATTTCCGATTCTTATTGCTGCTTTCGCGGCATATGCCTTTTCATGGATGAAATTCAGGGGAAAGAACACTCTTTTCCTGATAATAATCGCGTTGCTTGTTGTACCTCTTCAGATGACTCTGATACCCAATCTGAAACTCTTTAATATGCTGGGGATAACCGGAACTTTCGG
>JAGLYY010000424.1 GCA_023131935.1 Spirochaetales bacterium
TTGTGCATCTTCCAATTCATGTGGGTATGGAACGATCTTCTTGTTGCTCTTATCTTTCTTGGTGGATCACCCGATGTAGCACCGATGACTCTAACGGTAAGTAATATGGTTAATTCCTATGGGGGCGGATGGGAATATCTTACCGCAGCAGCTTTCATTTCCATGATGCTTCCGTTGATAGTTTTCTTCTCTTTGCAAAAGTATTTTATTAGGGGTATTCTTGCCGGATCTGTAAAGGGTTAGAGAATTTTAAGGCGAGGTTGAAATCTTGAAAAGGGCAAAAGTTAGCGCATCAGATGTAGCAGAGCTTGCCGGCGTATCCAGAACCACAGTTTCTTTTGTATTGAACCAGACACCCGGTAAGCATATATCGGAAGAAACAATAAAAAAGGTTCTAGGTGCTGCCATCGAGCTCAATTATATCCCGAACGAAGAAGCCCGCAAGCTTGCCATGGTACGGCATAAATCGATAGGTCTTTTTGTCAGTCATTCCCGGTCGATTTTTTCAGACGCTTTCATAGGGATGCTGGTAGAGAAGCTCACTCCAGTGCTGAATAAACACCGATACAGATTAGTAGTTCAACCGCTGAAACTCAAGCAGACCGATTATCTGCAACTCGCGGAAGTTGACAATGTAGACGGTATAATTCTAACGAATACCCATGATAATGATGAAGGCCTTCAGAAGTTGATTGATACACATTTCCCGACAGTAATAATTGGAACAATAAAGAACAATGCTGTTTCGCAGATTGATATAGATAACAGGCAGGCTGCGTCTGAGGTGATCTCCTACCTGGCCGGACTGGGTCATAAGGATATTGCAATGATCATACATGCCCCCATGGCCTACTTCGCGGCAAAAGAACGATTTGCCGGTTACAAAGAGGCTTTAAAAAAGGCAGGGCTTGTATTCCGGCAGGAATTGGTCCGGCAGGGGGATTTTGACGAGACAAGCGGGTACAGGGCAATGGAGAGTCTGCTGGATCTTGCGGCGCCGCCAACTGCTGTTTTTGCTGGAAATGATATCATGGCGTATGGTGCAATACAGGCAATAAAAGACAGGGGGCTGAATATTCCGGGAGATATTTCTATCGCCGGATTTGATGACGATTTTTTCTCTAGGTACCTAAACCCTCCTTTGACAACAATGACCGTACCGGTAACCAGTCTCGCGCAGCAAGCCGCTAAACAGATCATG
This sequence comes from Spirochaetales bacterium, assembly GCA_023131935.1. GTDB lineage: Bacteria > Spirochaetota > Spirochaetia > JAGLYY01 > JAGLYY01 > JAGLYY01. The sequence continues at coordinate 1,202 of JAGLYY010000424.1, forward strand.
GAACATCTTCAGTTGAATGAAAACTGCAAGCCTTCCCAGAAAATATTACCGGTCACTTTATCTGTAAGAGATTCATGTAAGCCTCCGGAGTTAACGTAATGATTGCGGATAATATCTACCCTTTTGATGAGTGGGAAATTCGTGAACCGCGTTTTTCCCCCGAAATGAATGATAGAAATGAAACGGAATTTTCAATTGGGAACGGATACATCGGTACGAGGGGTACCTTCGAAGAAGAAACAGACCTTTACCATAACGGGACATATATAAATGGCTTTTATGAGACGATGCCGATTGTGTATGGTGAACCCGCATATGGATATGCGGAAAAGAGCCAGACGATGCTTAACATTACAAACGGAAAGCGGATCAAGCTTTTTATTGATGGTGAGCCGTTTGATCTTTCAACCGGAAAAATAATTTCCTATGAACGGAAACTTCGGATGAGAGAGGGATACCTTTCGAGAAGTGTTACATGGGCGAGTCCTTCAGGGAAACAGGTAGAAATCAAGATAAACAGGATTGCCTCATTCACACATAAACATTTAATGGCCATATCCTACTCTGTCAGGTTGAAAGGTGAGTCAGCCGAAATAAAATTGATTTCAGAAATTGACGGAGATGTGAGGAATGAAGGAGCAGGACATGATCCGAGAATAGGTTCCCCGCTTAAAGGGAGGCGCCTGCATCTTGATGAAAGTTGGGCGGATGAAACAATGGTCCTCATGCGTCATCACACCAGGTCATCAGGACTCTCCATAGTCTGCGCTATGCAGAATATCCTCAAGACAGAATTGCCATATACCGTTGAAAGCAGTTGTGACAATATGAAGGGCAGTGTCTGTTTCCAGTTAGATGCCCGGAGTGATCAAGAGATTGAACTCGTGAAATTCATCGCGTATCACACTTCAGACAATGGAAATGATAAATCCCTGGTACAAAGGGGTGTTAACTCTCTCAGAGAAGCTGTTCAGCTTGGCTTTGATCAGATTCAAAAGGAACAGGAAGAATATCTTGCCCGGTTCTGGTATCGAAGTGATATAGAGATTGATGGAGATCCGGCCCTTCAGCAGAGTATCCGTTTCAATCTGTTCCACCTGCTGCAGTCAACAGGTACAAACGGGGCGACAAGCATTGCCGCAAAAGGACTTACAGGTGAAGGATATGAAGGTCATTATTTCTGGGACACGGAAATTTATGTTCTTCCTTTTTTTATTTATTCAACTCCGGAAATTGCCAGGAAGCTGCTTGAATACCGCTTCAGTATACTGGATAAGGCAAGAGACAGGGCGGTAGTAATGTCCCAGAAAGGGGCCCTCTACCCATGGAGAACAATAAACGGGGATGAAGCTTCCGCTTATTTTCTTGCCGGTACCGCGCAGTATCATATAAATGCTGATATCGCTTTTGGACTGAAAAAATACATTGATATTACCGGTGACAATTCCATTCTCAAGTGGGATGGGGCCGAGATGCTGTTTGAGACCGCGAGGCTATGGGCAGATCTTGGACACTTCAACGAAGACCGTGAGTTCTGTATTGACGGAGTTACCGGACCGGATGAATATACAGCCCTGGTAAACAACAACCTGTATACAAATATCATGGCAAGAGAACATCTCCGGTTTGCTTACAGGATTTCCCTTGAGCTGAAAAAAACAGATCCCGCTGGGTATTCCAGCCTGTCTGAAAAAATTGATCTCTCCGAAAAGGAGGTTGAAGACTGGAAAACTGCCGCGGAGAATACCCGTATTCCGTTTAACAAAGAACTGGGGATTCATCCACAGGATGATACCTTTCTTGATAAAGCACGCTGGGATTTCAAAGGCACCCTTAAGTCAAAGTATCCGTTGCTTCTCCATTTTCATCCCCTGGTTATCTATCGTTACCAGGTAATAAAACAGACCGACCTTGTTCTTGCCGAATTTCTTCAGGGCCAATTCTTCTCCCTGGCACAGAAGAAAAGGGATTTTGACTATTATGATCCACTGACAACAGGCGATTCTTCCCTTTCCGCGTGTATCCAGGGTGTGATGGCTTCCGCGGTGGGATATCATGATAAGGCTTATCATTACTTTCTAAAGACCTCGAGGATAGATCTTGATGATGTAAATGGTAATGTCAAGGATGGCGTTCATACGGCCTCCATGGCCGGCACCTGGATCTCACTTGTCTATGGTTTTGGCGGGATGAGGGATTATGATGGAAAACTCTCATTTTCCCCAAGAATTCCTGATACCTGGAACAAGCTGAAATTCAAACTTACCGTTAGGGATACTCTCCTTGAAGTCAATATCAGTAAGGATAAGGTTGTTTACAATATTCTGGAAGGAAATGAGCTTTCGATAATGCATGATTTTCAAGAGATCAGAATTAAACCGGGGAAAGCGGTGGTAAGAAGTATTCTGCCGTAACCGGAAGCTAAACCTTATACTTCTTCAGCTTGTATTCCGTTTTTTCCGGAACCTTCGCGATAACCCTTACCCTGTTATCTTCATAATGCTCCTCTATGATCTCCCCGGTCCTGTGAATTAAGGCGATAAGGTCGTACCGGTCTGTGGGTAAGTTATACTCCACAGAGGGATTCTGCCGGGAGAGGAGCTCATCCACCGCGTTTATCAATTCTTCAATCCCTTCTCCGGTTTTTACGCTTAAAAACACGGCGTCGGGATGATGTTGATGGAGGTTATTCAGGTGGAGAGTGTCTGATACGATGTCCATTTTATTGAAGACAGTGATCATCGGTTTACCGCCGGCCCCTATTTCATCCAACACCTTCAAAGTGGTGGTGTAATGGTGTTCCGCCACAGGGCTTGATGCATCGAGTATATGGATAAGAAAATCTGCCAGCACCGTTTCTTCAAGGGTGGAACGGAACGCGTCCACCAGGTCGTGGGGAAGTTTTCGGATGAATCCAATGGTATCGGTCAGGACCAGCTCTTTTCCCCCCGGCAATGATATCCGCCGGGTGGTTGGATCGAGGGTCGCGAAGAGATTGTCCTCCACAAACACCTCAGCGCCGGTAAGGTTGTTGAGGAGTGATGACTTACCGGCATTGGTATATCCAACGATAGATCCTGCCGGAACAGGGGTTTCCTGCCGCTGTTTTCGCATGATTGCCCGTTGGGCCCGGACTTTTTTCAGCTCCTGTTCCATCCGGTGGATCTTCCTGAGGACGATCCGGCGGTCTACTTCGAGCTGGGTTTCCCCTTCACCCCTGGTCCCCCTGGTGCCCCCCTTCTGCCGGGAAAGGTGGGTCCATGCCCGGGTCAACCGGGGCAGAGAGTACTCCATCCTGGCGAGTCCCACCTGCAGAGCTGCCACTTTGGTTGAAGCACGGCGGGCAAAGATCTCCAGAATAACTTCGTGCCGGTCGATGACACATCTTTCTGTAAGTTTTTCCCAGTTGCGTTGTTGGGAGGGGGAGAGATCATCATCGAATACGATACATTCCGCGTCGAGCTCATCGGCAAGCCGGGCTATCTCTTCGGCTTTGCCGCTGCCCACAAGGTACCGTGAGGTTGGAGAGCGGAGCTTCACAAGGATACCTTCCAGTGACTCGAGCCCTATGGTACCTGTCAGGTTTTCAAGCTCTTTTAACAGTTCCTCAGCTTCACCCGGTGATGAATTCTGATGTTGAATCGAAACCAGTATGGCGGTATTTTCTCCGGATGGTTTATCGGTATCCTGTAGTTTGGTTTTCATAGTGATCTCCCTTGTGAATGTGCTTGAGATGTTTTCCTGGATAAAGATGGGAAGCCTTTAAAGAATCATCGCGGACTTTCCCCAGTCGTAATGGTCGCGTTCTATTTCATCGATTCCGGGCATCGGATAGGTCGCGAGTTCATTTCCATCACCTATATACAGACCTGAGCTGATAGTCTGGAAACTAAAGGATTCGAGATGGGATCGATCGAAGGTCTTGTTCTTTTTTGCACCCTCTTTTGCTGTAACAGTAGCTATGCAGCTCAAGAGGTGGGATATCCTTTTATCGTAGAGACTCCCAATGTGTCCGGTATGCCGGTTATTAAAATCGATAACCTTAAGTTCCGCGAAGAGGATCTTTGGCACCGATATCTTTACCGATGGATCGGTCATATATACGGCGAAATCTTTTGGCGCGAGACTGCTGACGACAACCGGAGGGATAGGGCAGAGCTCCTTGTACACATAATATCCCCGGGAGGAATCGGGAGCTTTATAGGCCTTTTTTGAAAGCATCAGGCTGCGTCCATCCTTTGTGGTCAGGTAGAGATTGCCGAGAGCGCTTATTGGAATATGCTCCAACGTCCGGTAGACCGACAGATATACCGAGTGTTTCGGATCGCCGTTGGCGTGAGGAACACATTCCCTGTGGGCATGGTCTAAATCGAAGGAACCTTCAAGGGCCTTTTCTTCGACATCGAGAAAGATAAGCCTTTCTGATGAACCTTTTTTTGCGCCGATTGCCATATGGGCGCCAAACTGGTCAGGATCGAGCTGAGAGGCAATAAGAGCTTCTGCCGGAAAAACGGTTAAATAGTATCGAATATCGGTCATAGATTTCCTCAACTTGCTGGTTCTGTAAAAAACGATAATCGGGGAGTGAAGAAAAGTCAAGGCACAAAAAGGATTGGACTGATACCCTTGCCTGTTTTTCGATTCAGGGGGTAGAGTGGAATAATGGATACTCTGAGAAAAGCCCCTGATTGCCTGCGGTGTGAATTTTTCTATGTAACCTGGGATCCCCGGTTCCCCAGGGGATGTAAA
>JAGLYY010000425.1 GCA_023131935.1 Spirochaetales bacterium
TGCACTTTGAAGTAGAATTCACCTTATAGGTATCTCAATTCCATTTTGGTATTGACATTAATTTGATGTGTATATAATATATAAAGTATACACATTCTTTGCAAGGAGGTACTATGCGAACTAATATTGTCATTGATGACGATCTCATGAATGAGGCAATGACACTTAGTCAAATAAAAACAAAGAAAGCCATTGTTGAAACTGGTCTTAAATTATTAGTCCAAATCAAAAAGCAGGAACAATTAAAAAGCCTTCGTGGCAAACTTAAATGGGATGGTGACCTCGATGCGATGAGGCTAGATCAATGATTTTGGTCGACTCATCCGTATGGATCGATTATTTCAACGGAAATCATACGTGGCAAACAGATTTACTGGACAATTATCTATCCAATGTTCCTATTGTCATGGGGGATTTAATCCTTACAGAGGTCCTTCAAGGTTTCAAAGCTGATAAGGATTACGAAACGGCTAAATCTTTTCTAAGCGCTCTCCCTTTTCGTCAAATGGGTGGATACAGTGTCGCCATTCAAAGTGCCCAAAATTACCGAAAGCTTAGAAAAGCCGGGCTAACTGTCAGAAAGACGATGGATGTGATCATTGCAACTTTCTGCATCATTGAAGATTTGACTTTGCTTCATGATGATCATGATTTTAATCCTATTGCATCCCATTTCCCTCTTAAGACTTCTGCACCAAGGTGAAATCAGTATATGCTTTTCCCATTGATGTTTTGATGTACAACGAAAAGCTGAGGGGCCGGGCGTCGAACCCCAACAACCTCCTAAAAAAACACAAAAAATCAATTCACTATACAGCTGGCAAAAGCCGCGGGTTAAGCCGGGTCCCTCTCAAGCGCCTTGTTCGCCGGACAATGTCTTAACTCATGTAGCTTAAGTGAACAAATACGCAACATCCATTCCTCTGTAAATGCTGGTCCCAACTCCGCTTCAGTCAACGTTAGAAGTGCTGAGTCATATAAGTAAATCCCGAATTGTGGCTGATTGAGAATAGGGATGCTTGAGCAAAACTCGCTTTCAGTTTTATGATGTTTTGAAGCTGGAGGAAGAAACAAATCCATAAGCTCCCTGAAGTTCAAGCTTTCAATCTCATGATCGTTCAAATAATCTTTTATTCTATTACCAGCTCTTGTCGGGAAACCAATAGAATCAACCAGCTTTTCAGATGGCCATTTTACATCAATATTATTGGTATCATGTATCGATTTAATTGATGCCGTGTATCATTACTGTCCAAAATAGATCCAAAATCGCCTTTTTGGACAGGTAAGTATATGATTTTACACGATGGCTTCTGTCTGCAGTAATCAGGTTGTCATTGAGGCAAGATGCTGTGTAAAAGCGCCAACTGTCGAGGGTTAAGGGGGTAGTTAGAAGCCAAAAAAGTCCTCATAAGCCATAAATAAAGAGTTTTTGAGAGCCTGCAGCTGCTTCATAAGAATGTCCGGGCCTCTCCACAGCCAAAATGCTGTCCATAGAAAAAACCGATTTTGGACAACAGTGATTCTTTGCAATTACCTTTTCAATGCGTGTCACAGTGAAACTAATGAGCCTAAAGCTCATTAATGAGAAAACTCCGTTATTCAATTTATATTCATCTTCCCCGCCTGCCGTCCGTCGGGCAGGTCTTTGGACCTTTGTGGCTCAATAGTAACAGGGGAATTGCAGAAAAAAG
>JAGLYY010000426.1 GCA_023131935.1 Spirochaetales bacterium
CAAACCTCCTTGCTACAGTGATTCCGAAGATTGCGTTGATTAGCTAATTAAAGGTATAATACTGCACTTAACTGCCACTACAAAGAAAATCAACAGAGACAGGGTGCCCATATGCCGGAAATAGAAAAACTCCTGGACAGGAAAATCGGCAGAGCGATTTTTCAGTACGGAATGATACAGGAGGGAGACAGAATCCTCGCTGCCGTTTCTGGGGGAAAGGATTCTTTAAGTCTCCTCTACCATCTTCTGAAAAAACAGCGTTCATTCCCCATCAAGTTTGACCTCATGGCGATCCACATTAAAACTGAATTCCGCGGGGGCCTTGATCAGATGGAAACCCTCCTTAAGTCCTGGGATGCACCCTATGAGTTTATCGAAATAAATATGACCGGCCGGCTTAAGCCCGGGAGAAAGATGAACTGCTACTGGTGTTCCACCCAGCGAAGGACCGAGCTCCTCCAGTACGCGAAAGAGAATGGATATAACAAAATTGCTCTCGGGCACCACATGGATGATATTCTCGAGACTTTCATCATGAATATGGCTTATAAATCTGAACTTTCAACGATGCTTCCGGTGCTGCAATATGACAATTATCCTCACACGGTGATCCGCCCCCTCGCGCTGGTGAAGGAAGAGGAGATCCTTAAGTTCGCCGATAAAATGGGAATCCGTTCCATCGTTTGCGATTGTGGTTTTGACGTAAAATCGAAACGGAAGAATGTCCGCAAGTTTCTCGACGATCTCGCTGATGGTGAGGAATTCATCAAGGACAATATGTACAAGGCGATGTCCAACCCTGTTTCCCGCTATCTGCCGGGGGTTGAAGCGCGGCAGCAGGAATAAGTTTCATACAACGTGAAAGAATTATAGCCTTTAGCGTCCTTGAATGACCGAAGGGAGCTCATAGAGAATTGACGTTCAATTATCCTTCGTTTTGAATTATCGGAATTTGGAAATAGCCGCTCGATAGACTTTTCAAGCCTCACTAAAAGACGCAAAAAAGGGAGGAGGGCGGGGTATATGATGACCCTCGACAGCAATTCCAGAATCATTTAATTGACAAACAACAGTGCAATAATGAATTATAATCAAAATCTGAACGAGTATCCAATCTGTATAAGATAACCTTTATAATTACTATAACTCTCTGCACCTATAGTTTTTAGTAAGAATGGAGGTGAAAAACTTACAAAAAATTTCTTATAATGTATGCCAATTTTTACATTTGGATAAATACCCAATGAATTTCCGGGAATAGAATTACCAAACACACCGATTTCACTAGAAAAAGCAAGCCCTGTGTGATTTTTTCCTACTAAAATTTTTATACCAAGCTGTAAAAAGAGGGGAATAACACTCATACTACAGTAAGAGGAAGGAGGGGTAAAATCAACGGGAAAGGTAGATTCAGGGGTATATGTGATGTTTGCTACCTTATACTCACTTGAACCAAAAGCTATAGTTCCAAAAGTACCAAGAGCAAAAAAATCAAATAAATCGTACATATAGCAAATGGAAATTGATAATAAATCTATAAACCCATCGGAATATTGAGTAAATTCGTAACTATAATCCGAACTAGAACGTGCCCCTGTACAACAAATAGATCGATATTGATAGCTAATAAATCCTAGAGATACTTCAATACTACTTTTATCAGGTTCGGATGTTACTGCTTTTTTGGTCGCCGTCAAATAACTTCTAACTTTATTCATACTATCATAACTATCAATGGTTTCAGGATGTTCATTTCCAAATATATCTCTCTGAATATCGAATGCAATTTCATAGAATGATAGAGCTTTTTTATAATCTTTTTGATTTTCAGCAATAGAGCCAATTGTAAAATAAGCATCGGCTGTATCAGGATGTTTAATTCCATAAACAGCTTCAAAAATATTCTTTGAATATAATAAATAGCGTGACGCCTCATCATATAAGCCCATTTCATTATAGACTGCTCCAATATTGAGATAACTACCTGCAGTATATGGATGATTTTCTCCATATGAATCTAAATATATATTCAATGCATATGTATGAAATTTTAGCGCATTCTCATAATCTCCCAAAAAATCATAGATTATTCCAATATTATTAAAACTATCGGCAACATAGGTATGATTTGATCCAAACAATTGTAAACGTATTTCTAATGCATTTGAATAATACTCTAATGCTAAATCATATTCTTCTTGATAATCATAAATAATACCAATAGAATTTATACTATTAGCTACATCTGGATGTTCCGAGCCGTATAATTCTTTTCGCATTTTTAGAGCCTCAAAATGATATTTTAATGCTTCGTTATATATACCCTGCATTTCATATATTATACCCATATAGTATAGGCATGTAGATATTACTTGGGTTCTATGTGTATCTTCTATATTACTGACGTGAAAAGCCCAAGTTATCGTTTGTAGAGCTTCTTGATAATTCGCCGTTTCGATTTCTAGTTTACAAAGAAGAACTAAAGCGGGATAATTATCAGGGTTTTCAATAAGAATATCTTTCAAGAAATTTCTTGCATTATAATAATCTGCTTTATAAAAAAAATCTTCTGCCTTGGAATAAATCTCAAAGATTCTGCAATCATTAAGCAATTTATAATTAATTGAGGCTTTTGTTTCATCGTTCAATTTTACACTTGGCATATTCTTTATTGAATTATATTCATTTACATCATTGATAAGATTAAGAACAATAGCACTTTGAATATCAAATATCTCTGTTAAATAATTCCCAACAGCTCTTGTTGCATTAATAACTCTATTAGTTTCTACATCAACAACCCGTGCATTAATCAATATATTTTCTCCAACTATTTGAAAGTCACCTGTAATATACATATTTGCAGTTAAGAAATTTCCAACTTTTAAAGAGACATCACCTTCAGATAAGCCAGACAAACTAAATTTAAGTTCCATTATTGCTTTTTCTAAGCTATTCCTGTCTACAACAATCCATTCATTTAAATTTGACAAATCAGTAATCATTGTTGACATAATACCAGTACAAAGCCAGTCATGTTCTGTATTTTGAGTTATGTTTTCAAATGGATAGACAGCAATAACGAACTTATTTGTATTTTCCTTTGAGAACACACTATAAAGATTTAATAAAAGTAAAAGGAGAATTATTGCGACCTTTTTAGTCATGAACACTCCTCGCTTAATAGTGATTATAAGCTAAATGATAGGATATCACAAGGAAGAAATAGCATAATAATTGATGTATGGAATATATCTGCATTCAAACACAATATCAAAAATTTGTTTCACCATCCGTGCGTTGCTTCAAGCATACATCCTGTGGAGGCCCGTGTGATTGACCAGCGGGCAAAGGAGGTTGGCCGCCGGGTTCTTGGTACCGGGGTAAATCCCGGGTTCCTTATGGATACCCTTCCCCTGGCTTTAACTGGGATCTGTCAGAGTGTTGAAAAGATTGAAATAACAAGGGTAATAAACGCTTCAACCAGGAGAGAAGGTTTTCAAAAGAAAATCGGCTGCGGCCTGAGCGAAAAACGATTCACCGATGGAGTTGCCTCAGGAGCCATTGGCCATGTCGGCTTGCCTGAGTCGGCGGGTATGATAGCTCACTTTCTTGGAAAGAAACTCATGGAGTACAGGATTTCGATAGAACCGGTTTGGGCTGAAAGAGATCTTCATTCTGAGTTTTTTGCCATACCGGGAGGGGGTATATGCGGGGTCAAACAGGTCCTCACAGGGGGAGACAAGAGGGGTTTTACCCTCCGCCTTTCTTTTTATGCGTATCTCGGAGCTCCGGATGAGGCAGATACTATCGTTATTACCGGTACTCCTTCACTCACCGTTAAGGTGCAGGGTTCCCATGGTGATCTATCTACTGTAGGGATTGTGGTAAACGCTATACGCCGGTTGAAAGGCTTGTCCCCAGGGCTTCTCACCATGGCCGAAATTCCTCCGGTTACTTCCCAATAAAACCAATCTTCGCGGCACTCATCATATCTCTATCTTCTCTTCATACTTCCTTCATATTGATGCAATAGATTCTCCCTTGTAAGAACAAAGTTCGGGAGGACAAAATTATGAAGAGATTATTGATGTTGGTTGCGGGGGGACTTCTCCTTGTCCCATTTTCCGCTTTTGCTGAAGGAGCCCGGGAGGATACTCCCCAGTGGGGACCAATGGGTTATACAGGAGAGCTTGTAGAAGTCACCGGTATTATTGAGCTTGAGGGCGGTGAAATGCCTGAGCTGAAAACCAAGGATGGGACTTATGAGCTCATGTATCCCTGGTTTATGACCACGGGAATCGAAATCTCCGAGGGTGATGAGATTACCGTGTCCGGCTACATCATGCCGGGACCTCCCTGGGAAGCTGATGAAGATGAAAAGCATCTGAGGGTTGTTTCCGCGGTAATAGATGGACAGGAATATGACCTTTCCGACAGTACCGCCGGTAACTGGGGATACTTCGGTGGATCCCATAAATCAATGATGGGCGGACCACGAGGGCGCGGCTCTTATTCCGGTTCCTGGAGAATGCCGGGACGGCCGCGTGCCTGGTGATCCAGTCTAACCCAAGAGATAAATCAAGTGCCCCAAAGATTATGGTTACTC